>NZ_JAVDDX010000003.1:300000-400044 GCF_030848575.1 Haloarcula sp. H-GB4
CCCGTACTCCGGGCCGGGCTCGAAATACGAACTCGCACGGGCAAACAGTGTCCGCCGCTCCGGATTGTGTGGCGTGAATGCCTGTACAGTGTGATAGTTCGTCGCGAGATTTAGTTCGTCGATGCCGATGTCACGCAGCCGGGTTTCCACCTCGGCCGGCCCTTGGTCCAAGAGGTCCCACGGGTACGCCCACATCGCGAATTCCATACGCGGACAACTATCGCGGCGATAATAAAAGTAGAGGCGGTTACTCCTTGACCGCGCCAGCCGTCATGCCAGCCACGATATACTCCTCTAGGAAGGCGAACAAAATCAGGAGTGGGATAATACCGATAACAGAGACGGTGAGCATCATCCGCCAGTCGGTTTGCAGTGCGCCGACCATCGAGAAGACACCGCGTGGGATGTTGTACTTCGCACTGTCAGTGAGGAAGGTGAGCACGAACAGCAGCCGGTTCCACGCGTAGAGGAAGGTGTATGTGACACTGGCGACCAGCGCCGGCTTCGTGAGCGGGAGCACGATCTTCGTGAGGATCTGTAGTTGGCTCGCCCCGTCGATACGCGCTGATTCTTCGAGCGCGACGGGTATCGTCTTGAAATACCCGTACAGCATCCAGACGTTGAACGGCAGTGTGAACGCCGCCGCCGGGACAATCACAGCCAAATAGGTGTTGAATAGCCCCAGCTGGGTGATAACGTCGAAGAGGCCGACGATTAACACGACTGGTGCGAACATCTGGACGACCAGCACGGCGAGGAGGAAGGTTCGCTTCCCCACAAAGTCGTTCCGGGCACAGGAGTAGGCGGCCGGTATCGCTAACAGAAGCGTCAGCACGACCGTCCCCACAGAGATGATGAAGCTATTCCCGACCCAGAGTAACACGTCAGTCTGCGTCCAGACTTGAAGATACGCCTGAATGCTGGGGTCGCTGGGGACCAGTGTCGCTGGCGCAGCGAATATCTCCGATTCCGGCTTGAGCGTACTCGAGAACATCGCGTAGAACGGCAACATCATGAGCCCAAGCAGTCCGATCAGCACGCCGTAGAGGCGGACTTTGCGGAGACTGCTCCGGTCGTGGCCTGCCATCGTCACAGCTCATCGCCCCCGCGCGTGTAGATGCGCAGGTAGATGATGGCGAAGACGAACAGGAACAGGAACCCGATGACACTGTAGGCGGCGCCGCGTCCGAGGTTCCCGTTCTGGAGGCCCACCTGATAGATATGGATGACGAGCGTCGCCGTCGAACTGATCGGCCCGCCGCCAGTCATCGTCCAGATGACGTCGAAACTGACGAACGTCCAGATCGTCGACAGTAGCGTGGCAATCAGAACGACGCTTTTCAGCTGTGGGAGCGTGATGTACCTGAACTGATGCCACTTCTCGGCACCGTCGATGGCGGCTGCCTCGTAGAGCTCCTGCGGTATCGACTGCAATCCCGCAAGGAATATGATCGCCATGAACGGCGTCCCGATCCAGATATCAGCCACGACGACGCCGAGCCACGCCAGACTCGGGTTCCCGAGGATACCGATACCCTGCTCGATGACACCGAGTTTCAGCAAGATCGCGTTGAGGTAGCCGAACTGCGGGTGCTCTATCCAGCGGAACACCACAGCGGAGATCGCGTAGGGAATCCCCCACGGAATGAGAAACGCTGTGCGGAAGAACTTCCGACCGCGAATATCACCCTTGAGGTGAACGGCGATAAGCAGTCCCAGCAGTGTCTTGCCAACGACACCGGCAACGACCCAGCGGCCGGTCTGCCAGAGCAGCCTGTAGAAGATGTCGCTGTTGAATATCTCGACGTAATGCTGGAGTCCCACGAACGTCTCAATGTTGGAGTCGGCGGGTGACTGGTACAGTGACAGCCGAAACGTCTCGATAATCGGGTACCCGACGACGGAAAGCAGGAACACCGCTGCGGGAGCAATGAGGAGGTACGCTCGGCTATTGCGCTGGACGTACGCCAGCCCTCGTTCGAGACGTGAGTCATCGGACGTTTCGGTGTATTCCTCTGCCAAACTCATCCCTGTCTGTCACTCCATGGCATCTTCGAGATCACTCTGGGCATCGTTGAGCGCTTTCTGCGGCGACTTTCGGTCCGCCAGCGCTTCCTGAATCGCCTGGACCATCCGGTCGTTGAACTCGCTGAAGTTACCGAGCTTCGGTCGGGCGCGGGCGTACTGCCCCGCCTCGACGAAGGGTCCCCAGTTCTCCGAATCTGAGAAGTACGAGCGCTCACCGACGGCTTCGACGACTGGGAGGAACCCTTTCTGCTTCGAGTACTGGAACCGCCGCTCCTCATCGAAGTAGAACCGAATCAGATCCCGGGCGAGGTCCTTGTTCTCGCTCTGGCTCAGGATGGCGAGCGTGTCGATGGTGAACAGGCTGTACCGGCCTTCTGGGCCACGCGGTACCTGCACGATACCGTAGTCGAAGTCGGCTTCCCCGTTTTCTTTCGCGGATTCGATGTTGAGTCCCGTGTACACGTGCCCGATGACCATCCCGAGGTCCCCGTTCTCGAACAGCTGTCGGATGTCCTGCCGCGTCGAGGAGAGCGGTGAGGACTGTGTGACGTTGTGTTCGAGGTGGAGGTCGGTGTACAACGAGAGGGCATCGACAGCTCCACTGGAGTTTACCACAGGCATTCCCTCGTCGTCGACAAGGTCCGCGCCGTGTGACCAGTGGTAGTGGTAGTACTGCGACCCAGTCTCGATCGCGTCGGCCCCTGCAAGGCCCAGTGCTGGGACGCTCGCATCACTGTCGCGGATCTGCGTTGCGGCATCCAACATATCCTGCCACGAGTTGAGGGACGGGTCTTCGGGGTCGAGCCCCGCCGTCTCGAAGACGTCTTTGTTGTAGTACAGGCACTTGTTCGAGGCGGCCCACGGCACGCCGTAGTGGGAGCCGTTGTACATCGTTCCATCGGCCACGCCGTCGTAGAACTGTTCACCGAACTCCCCGTCCATCATGTCATCGAGCGGTTCGAGTGCCTCTTTACCCACGAGCTGGGGGATCCAGCGCGCAGGCCACCGACTGACATCGGGTGCTTCCCCACCGTCGACACGGTTGTTCACAGTTTGCCGGGCGTTGTCCCACGTAACGCTGGTGAACTCGACGTCGACGTCATGCTCGTCCTCGAAGGCTGTGTTATTCTCCTCGAAGAATTGCTTGATGTTGTCCCCGACACCCATCGTGAGGAACTGCACGCTCTGCGTACCGCCGTCGCCGCCATCACCGCCGCTCTCACTGTCGCCGTCACCACCGTCACTACCGCTCCCACCGTCGCCGCTGCACCCGGCGATAGCGATGGCGCCGCCTGCGCCGAGTGCTTGGAGAAGCCGTCGGCGGTCGATACTGTCGTCGATAGACCTGTCGTTGTTATCGGGCTGCATCGTTAATGTCACCTATTTCCATGTACATAATTCTTTGTATTGTGTCACTCACTGCTCAGCATTGTGCTCGTGAATCGCAGTCATGAGGGCCGCGAGTTCGTCGCCGATGACCGAGCGGATTCGTTTGCCTGTCTCTGCGCTCGCCTGCTTCGGCGTCCCGATGGCCCCGGACGTAGAATACTCGTCGAACGAGCGGTAGACAGAGACGTTGCCTCCGTCAAGCAAGTCTTGCCCGCCCCAGCCGTAATGTTCGTCCATCGGTTCGCCGTCGCGGACCTTTGGGTTGCCTACGAGGTCTGGTCGGAGCGCGAGCATGAGGGACGTTTCGAACTCACCGCCGTGCGCCATCCCCCCTGTCTCGGTCGTTCGGAATTCCTCGATTCTATCCGACGCCAAGTGGAAGTACGTCGTTCCCAGTACTTCGGCGTCAGTGTCGACGCCCACGGTACTCACGACGGCGTCAATGAGTGAACTGTTCCCGCCGTGGCCGTTGACGAACAGCACCGCATCGAATCCGTTCTGGATGCCAGCGTGTGCGATATCCTCAAGTGTCGCTCGCAAGTGTGCAAACTCGAGTGACAGGGTCCCACCGAACGACAGATGGTGTGGCGAGAACCCGCTCCAGACCGGCGGTGTCACGACGACAGGCACGTCGTCCAGACGCTCGATAGCAGTGTCGACCATCGCCTCAACGAGGAGCGTGTCGGTGATGACCGGGAGGTGATTCCCGTGCTGTTCGACGCTTCCAACGGGAATAACGAGGACAGAGCCCGACTGTTCACCGACATCTCGGATCTGACTCGCAGTCATCCCAGCCCATTCGTTGTCCTTCCGACCGATAGTATCGTACAACATATTACACTGATTCTGTCCGCTGTGGCTGATTCAGTTCCACTCGCTCGCCATCGGGACCAAACAGATGCATATCCTCTGTATGAAACCCGAGCTCGATTTTGTCGCCCCGTTCCGGGCGATACTCGCTATCGACCCGGGCTACGACTTCTTTCGACCCGCCCCCAGTCTCCAGATAGAGGAAGTTGTCAGACCCCATTGGTTCTACGACGTCGACAACTGTATCGATGTACTCGCCGGCGCCCTCGGCGACGAAATCTTCTGGACGAACGCCCAACGTGTACTCTCCGTCCGGAATGTCGACGTTGAGCGTAAACTCGATATCTGACGAGTGGAACGTCGCGCGCCCGCCGCTATTCGTCACACTCGCTTCGAAGAAGTTCATCGATGGCGATCCGATGAACCCCGCGACGAACTTGTTGTTGGGCTTATCGTAGCAGCGTTCCGGTGGCGCAACCTGCTGGAGTTCACCCTGATTGAGAATCACGATCCGGTCGGCCATCGTCATCGCTTCCGTCTGATCGTGCGTGACGTAAATTGTCGTCACGTCAAGCTCTTCCTGAATCCGCTGTATCTCCGTACGCATCTGTGTCCGGAGCTTGGCGTCAAGATTCGACAGCGGTTCGTCCATCAGAAACACATCTGGGTCGCGGACAATCGCCCGTCCAAGTGCGACACGCTGTTGCTGGCCACCCGAGAGCTGCTTCGGCAGGTCGTCCATGAGGTCCGAAATCTCCAGTAGCTCGGCGGCCTCAGTTACCCGCTCCTCGATCTGATCATCGTACTCGCCTGACAGCCGAAGCCCGAAAGACATGTTATCGCGTACGGTCATGTGTGGGTACAGGGCGTAACTCTGGAACACCATCGCAATGTTCCGGTCCTGTGGACGAACGTCGTTGACTACGTTCTCCCCGATAGCAATCTCACCGTCGGTGACCGTTTCGAGGCCGGCAATCATCCGAAGTGTCGTCGACTTGCCACACCCCGAGGGTCCGACAACGACGACAAACTCCCCATCCTCGACGGCCAGAGAGAGGTCCTCAACTGCAAGGACGCTGTCGTCGTATACCTTGCTGACGTTTGATAGTGTAACTTCGCTCATACCGAGTAGAAGAAGCATCGCAATCATCATTAATAAATGTTGGTAGTATTGGCACATCACGCAGGCCACTCACATCGGAACCCGCGGAGCACCTGTGGCGCAACCTCCGATATGACTGCGTAGCCGACGGTTCTGAACCGAGGCTAAACGTCACACCGATACGTATGACCACATCCTATGATACAGAATACGGAGTAGAGGCTCACTACTTCGTAAAGGCCGGATATCAACGCGTTTCCAATCTCTTTCAATGAGATTGAAAGTCACTGGGGACGCTCGTACGGAATACACGACTGTCACAAACCGACTCTAGAGTGTCTGTAACTACTAAATCCGGCACTCGACATTACATCATAGGCCCTCATGTGGTATGTTGCCATTTTCCGTGAGTAGGGAGGGATACAAAAATAACACTCGTACTCTTGTTAGATTCGCCTCTCTCAGGGGAAAGCATCAGTTTTCAAGATGATTGGAAACATTTTGTTTCCTGACGGAATCTATTTTACCCTGGGAGAAAAAGCGCATTCATGCCTTCACAGAACAAAAAAACGATCAGCGCGGTTGAGACAACGCTGGACATTCTCGCCGCCCTCGGAAAACTTGAACCAATTGGCCTCTCCGATCTTGCGTCTCATCTTGATATCCCCACAAGCACTGTCTTCATCCACCTCAATACACTCGTCCAGCGGGACTACGTTGTCAAGGAATCCGGACAGTATCGTCGCTCGTTCCGCTTTCTGGAGCTCGGTGGCAGTGTTCGGCAAAGACTTGACATCGGCCGACTGCTTCGCAATAAGGTTGAAGAGCTCAGCAGAGAAACCGGCGAGATTGCTGGTGCTGGCATCGAGGAGAACGGCCAGCGGGTCATCCTCTACAGGAGCTCAGGCGGAAAGGCTGCGGGCGACGAAATTCCCATCGGGAATCACACAGAGATGCACTGGACATCGCTGGGTAAAGTAATTCTGGCGCATCTTCCGGTCGAAAAGCGAAACGAAATCGTTGCCAACCATGGGCTTCCGAAAGGGACTGATAACACGTTATCGTCCCGGTCTGATCTCGCAGCGGCGCTTGAGCGAATCCGTGACCAGGGCTATGCGATAGATGATGAGGAGCATCTCAGAGGCGTTCGAGGCGTCGCCGTTCCGATATTCAACGACGAACAGGAAGTCATGGTGTCGCTTGGTATTACTGGACCCAGAGATCGATTCACCTCTAGGTATATGGCAAATCTACTAGAGATACTTCGATATACGAAAAACGAAATCGAAGTTCGAAGCCAGTACTACGAATACAGTACTATAGACGGATAGACGTGAATATGGTAGTGAAACGCTTGGCATCACCGCTAAAATAGAGACGTAGCGTCAGTTCGGCATGATTTTGTCCCCGAGCTTGGCTATGTGGGTATTGGGCCCTTTTGATTTTCCCTCTACATCTCGTGTTTTGATTCGAACGTTTCATATGATCGAAATAGCAAAATCGTTGGGAAGCCATCTGCGTCGCTTTCTCACACTGATTGCACGACCAGCGCACCGGTCACCTCTCACCACAGATAACGCCTGCACTTCTGTTATCCTTTCCGTGAAACCGTCAGCCTGCTACGTTGAACTGGCTGTGTTCACAGATGTCGAGTCCGATATGCGAATCGCGCGCGAAGAAATCTTTGGCCCCGTACAGACTGTCCAGTCGTTCAAGACGTATGACGAGGCCATCGCGCTGGCAAACGACACGCAGTTCGGACTTGCCGGCGGGGTCGCGACAGAATCGACTGATATCGCCCATCAGGCTGCCACAGACATAGACGCAGGCGTTGTCTACATCAATGCGTACGGACCGATCCGACCCGAAGGGCCGTACGGCGGGTTCAAGCAGTCAGGCATTGGCCACGACCTCGGCAGGGCAGCGGTAGAGCAGTATCAGCAACCCAAAACGGTGTACGTCAACCTCGACAGCCCCGAAATCTGACGCTAGAATGCCGCAAAATTCAGCGGTCGACCCTTTTCAACGGTATTCTAGCGTCTTTGGAACCCGATATCCCGGTGGGGAAGTGGAGTCTCCTCGACTTGCCCCATGGAACCCACTGATCTGATGTGATAGCCAACCTTGGAGACTCAATACAAATACTGAACCACGTTTCACCTCACGCGAGTATAAACATATCTGGCACAGTTATTTTGAATGTGCTCGAACGAATACTGGGATTAGACTATTTGTTGGTATAAACGAAAAAATAAAACGAAAACCGGGAAATTACAGGCCCTATTTTTATGTTTCACTCCTATAATATGGGTTGGCGTCTATATATTCGATTGCTTTCCCGTTTCTGTTTGGGTGTCGTGCCACGGGTTCCACGTTCATGCTACGCCGCACTCGGCAACCACTCTGTCGTATCATCCGCTTCAGGCCCCATGGTTTCAATATGACCTGTTATCTCATTCGCAAACAGTGACTCTCAGTCGCCACCGCTCCTCATCAGGCAGTTTTTTCGGTGTTGTTCGTGAACTGCTTGCTAGACGCTCGCCACTCGAACTGGCTGCGCTTCTCACTTCTCGCTCCGATGCCAACTACGACACTGCGATGACAGAACACTCTCGCCCAACAGAATGACACCACAGGCCACTGATTCCGACATTTCCGATACCACTGCTGAATCATCTGTCCGAACGGCCAATTCGACGTGGTGGCTCGTGGTTGGTGCGAGCCTGATTTCGATGGGATTGGCCGCATACGAGATCGTCCCTGCAAGTGTCACACCACTTATTCAGGAATCACTGCGGGTCGGGCCGACAGCTGCCGGCCTCTTGGTCGGAGTCATGTTTGGGACCGCTGTTGTTGTCAGCCTCCCTGCCGGTGCTGTGCTGGATCGGACCGATTCGAGAACCGCGATGGCACTTGCAGTGGGCATATTACTCATCGCCGGGGTGTGGGGCTGGCGAGCCGGGCGGCGTGGTCAATTCCAATCAATCCTCGCCTCGCGTGCACTGGGCGGAGCCGCGTATGTCGTCGTTTGGAACGCCGGCATCGATATGGTGAGCCGGGCCGTCGACGGCTCTCACCGCGCGACAGCAGTCGGCATCTTCACCGCGAGCGGGCCGGTTGGCTTCGCACTTGGACAGGGATCAGGTCCGCTCATCGCTGAGCGGTTCGGCTGGCCGGCTGTCTTTCTGGCCTTTATCGGCCCTGCAATCGTGGGGCTGGCCGTTTTCTGGCCAGCGAGCCGCGGGCACGGCGGGAGCCACGGCGATGCCCCGTCCCTGCGGGAATTCGGAGCAGTGCTCCGGAGCCCAAGCGTCTGGCTCGTCGGTGTCCTCGGCTTTCTCGGCTACGCGCTGTACCTGTTCGTGAACAGCTGGGGCTCGTCGTACCTCACGCAGGGGCTGGACTTCTCTCTAGCCGTGAGCGGGCTTGTTGTTGCCGTATTCCCCGCCGTTGGTGTACTCTCTCGAATCAGCGGCGGCCTCATCTCGGATCGAGTCTTTGACGGCAGACGGCGACCGATCGTGCTGTGGTCGTTCGGTCTTGCCGCTCCGCTTCTCTTCGGGTTTACACAGTTTCGCTCGCTGGCCCTGCTCGTTGCTGTCCTCCTGCTGATTGGATTTGCGGTCCAGTTGACGCTTGGCCTCTCGTTTACGTACGTCCGAGAACTCGTCGACCCGCGCGTCGCTGCAACGGCGGTCGCATTCCAGACCAGTATCGGCCTCGCGGGGGCGTTTGTTGCACCGATTGCCGGCGGAGCCGTGGTGAACAGAGCTGGATTCGAGCCGGCGTTTCTACTGGCTGGCGCGGTTGCCGTCGCAGGTATCATCGTCGCCTGGCAGGCTCCAGAACCGGGACGCCAGTAGGATAGGACGCGCTCAATCCGGTCTCTCACGACACAGTTCAAAGATCGCGTCCCATGGATATCGGCCCAACTGACTTGCTGCTGGCCTGTGTGCTGCAAACGTATGCCAGCCGAATCATTCACACTTGCGGCCGCGCAGGTAGAGCCCGTCTACCACGACAAAGAGGGAACGCTGGACAAGACATGCCGGTATATCGAGCAGGCCGGCCGGGGCGGTGCGGACATCGTCGTCTTCCCGGAGACGTACTTCCCGGGGTACCCATACTGGCGGGGCAGTGTGTCCATCTCCAGATGGACTGACCTGATGGTGGACCTCCAGAAGAACAGTCTCCATGTCGACGATGAGGCTATCGAGATACTCGGCGAGGCAGTCGCGGAAGCCGACCTCACGCTCGTACTGGGGACGAACGAAGTCAGTGACCGGCAGGGGAGCGAGACGCTCTACAATTCGCTGTTTTACTTCGACAGTACCGGGGAACTGATGGGTCGCCACCGGAAATTAATGCCGACCCATGAGGAGCGTGCCATCTGGGGGCGTGGCGACCCATCAAGCCTGGCCACCTACGAAACGGATGTCGGTCGACTCGGCGGGCTCATCTGCTATGAGAACCATATGACGCTCTCGAAGGCGGCGCTGACCGCAATGGGTGAAGAAATACACGCTGCCGTCTGGCCCGGCTTCTGGGAACAGCACGGTCATCCGGGGGACAAGACCCGCGCGGAGACCAGTGAGGCTGTAGATACCTGTGACATCTATCCTGCAATGCGTGAGTACGCCTTCGAAACCCAGTCGTTCGTCGCCGCGTGCTCGGCGTACATGAGCGAGGCTGTGCCGGATGGGTTCTCAGAGGACGAACTCGGGTTCAACGTCGCCGCAGGCGGGAGTATGCTGGTAAACCCGGCGGGGATCGTCAAAGCCGGACCGTTGGTTGGTGAGGAGGGCCTCCTGACCGCCGAGTTCCGAGACGACGAACGGCGGGCGACGAAGGCGTACTTCGATGCGATGGGTCACTACACACGGTGGGACGCAGTCAGCTTGTCCATCAGTGACGAAACGTTAGCGCCGTCACAGCCACAAGGACCCAGCAAGCATGCCGTCGCTGGAAACGGGTCGCTCTCGGCAGCACAAGCACAGGCGGTAGCCGACGAGTACGATGTGCCTGTCGAGGCTGTCGAAGCGGTTGCTGACGAGTTGGTAGGCTAAACGGACGTGCTAGTCTATTCCTGAACAGGCTGCAAAACGATGGTCGGCGTATTACTTGTTGTAACTGTCGGGAATCAACACGACACCGTGGAAGTCGAACAGGTCGGACACGACCGACTCAATACGACCGAAGTTCGGTGGAAGGGCGACTGCCGGCAGATAGAAGTCGTTGTTTGAGAACTTGCTTTCCTCGGTGGATTGGATTTGTGTCTTGCTCATATCAATACATAATACTGGGTATAGCTTTCTAAGCTCACTAGGGGATAATTACGGGTGTTTATTACACCCAATTATAAATGATTGTTGATGCATGTCTGGGTATATACGTGTGCTGTGCAACGAATTTAGTGGATTCATGATACACAGTTTCAAAGTTGTTCTATATTTCTTCGGTGTTTTGACTGTGGCCACCATGCTGGTCTCATTAGTGAGAATACGATCTGCTATGAGTGATGTGAGCTATTTCCGCCGGCAGTCATCTTTTTATTTTTGCCCTCGTGTGTGCACCTGTGCATGTAAACATTGACGTAGAGAACCTGCGTATATACAGTAATTCACATATGATGGCGCCCAGTTGTCGGACTGGTATTCGTCTCTGACTTCGATAGCAGTCTTCGCACCATAAAATGTCAATAACGACTAAAATACATATCGAACACGAACGCCTCGCGCTGGTTCCAACCTTACAGAACCTCGAAGACGTAGCGATTCGTGTCATCACGCAGGGGAACACCGATCCGGGGTCCACCGTATTTCCATTCCTCATTGAGTATCCCGACAGGGACCGACTCGAAGAGATGCTTGATGCTGACCCGACAGTCCAGAGCTACGAACTTGTCGACTGGACCGACCAGACCGGCATATACTATATCGAACACACCCCACAAACGAAACTCATCAGCTCTGTCGTTACTGATGTCAACGGATTTCTCGTCCATACAGAGACAAAGAGCAACGGCTGGCTCGTCCGACTGTTGCTCCCTGACCGCGAGGCACTCAATACGATCTGGGAGTATGCAAACGAGAACGACATTTCTCTCGATATCATCGAAATATACGGAAATACGGACACCGGCGGTGAGTCGTCATACGGGTTGACCGACGAACAACTGACTGCGCTAATAACTGCATATGAACACGGCTATTTCGGAGAACCAAGGGATATCTCTCTGAACGAAGTTGCCGACGAAATTGGCCTGTCCTCAACAGCGATGAGCGGCAGACTCCGTCGTGGAATGCGGAACCTCATTGCGGCAACAATAATTGATAGAGAGAAGTAAGCTCACAGATCCATTATTGGGGGCGCCCGCGGCCGCTCCCATTCGATTTGTTGAATTAAAATCCACGCCTGTGATACCGAACCCTATTTGAATTTAAATTCTACAGTATGTGTACAAAAACCCTCAAAAATAGATGTATCAGAACGGATATGAGATCTACATTCCCGCAATACTCTACTCGGATCGCCCGTTCGAATCTTTTTGACGGTAGACTGGCCGTAGTGCTGTCGCGTCTTTGTTATAGCCTAACCACACGCTCAGTGCTGTCGCAACGAAGACAAGATACACGGGGAACAGAAGAACGAGTGTGTATCCAGCAAAGACCGGAGTCAGGACATCTAGCCAGTACAGTGTCGCGATTCCGGCGAGTCCACCGACAGCACTCGCAATGATCCCTAGACGAAACGCCTGAGCGGCGGCGGGACCGGGCGACAGGTGAATCGTATCCATACGGCATTTTATATGGCTGAACACCATAAGTCGCGCGCGAGACACGCTATCAAAGTCCGGGGTGGCTCTGGCGTTGCGAAGTCGTGCTGGGACGGATTTATTACCAGTAACCCGACAAAGGGGTACGTATGAAACTCTCACTGATCGCCGCCGTCGCGGCTAACGGTGTGATCGGTGCCGCCGGCGACATCCCGTGGCAGTATCCCGAGGATCTGACACATTTCAAACAGACAACTGTCGGCCATCCGGTGATTATGGGGCGGCGGACCTTCGAGAGTATTCGGCGTGGTCTTGATGGCCCGCTGCCGGAGCGGCTGAACATTGTTTTGACCACGGCGCCGCAGCAACTTCCAGACAGTGTCACGGCCGTTACCTCGACGACGGCGGCATTGGCCGAAGCGGCCGATAGTGACGCATCTACGGCGTATGTTATTGGCGGGGCGACAGTGTACGAGCAGTTTCTCCCACAGGCCGACGAACTCATTCTGACCGAACTAACAGCAGCTTTCGACGGCGATACGGTCTTTCCGACAGTCGACTGGTCGCACTGGACTGAGACGGAACGAACGACTCATAGCGAATTTGCTATTGTGAGATACACTCGAACCAGCAGCGACTAGGATTGATATCTGTCCGAACAGTCACAGCAACTGCCCGGTTGTGTTCTGTGTCGGTCCGTTCTCACACTACAACCCTCGGCATCTGCTGAGTAACACGACACGGCTCTGGTGGAATACTCCTGCTCACGGGCTGTTGGAAAACGCTCCTGTCCGTCTTTGCTACCCACAAAAGCTACCCGTACATAAACCCCAGAAGCAAGTAACAATATCTTTTATTAGCATTTCATATGTTCTTTCAGAGGCATGACCGGTAACGAGGAACATCCTAACTATCCCAGTGTCGACCAGTCAGACCGGACCGTCCCCCGTAACCTCCGCCAGACTGGTGACCCCAACATCGAGATGTTGGTGTCGACGCGCGTTCGAAAGTCCCCGTTCTTCCACAAGTCCTTCAATGAGGAGGGCGCCTGGCGGGCGACCGTCTACAACCGCCTCTATCACCCGCGTGGCCTCATCGAACCCGAGGACGGTGGGGTGATGAAAGAGTACGACGCACTGACCAACACTGTCACCCTCTGGGATGTCGCCGTAGAGCGTCAGGTCCGGGTCAAGGGACCCGACGCCGAGGCGCTGACGAACTATGTCGTCACCCGTGATGTGACAGGCATGGACGCCATGGACGGAAAGTACGTCATCCTGTGTAACGAAGATGGCGGCATCCTGAACGACCCAGTGTTGCTCCGCCCCGAGGAAGACGAGTTCTGGTTCTCTATCTCGGACTCGACGCTGATGCAGTGGTTACAGGGTGTCAACGTCGACAACGACTTTGATGTTGAAATCGACGAGATCGACGTGGCGCCGATGCAGATTCAGGGCCCGCGCTCCGAGGACGTGATGATTGATGTCGTCGGCGACAAGGTCAGTGACGTGCCGTACTACGGCTTGATGGACGCCGAAATCGACGGTTGTGACGTGTTGATTAGCCAGACTGGCTTCTCGGGCGAGAAAGGCTTCGAAATCTACGTCAAAGACGCAATGGAAAACGCCGAGCGCGTCTGGGACCCTGTCATGGAGTCTGTCAAGGACCACGGCGGCCGCCAGATCGCACCTGGCCATCACCGCCGTATCGCCGCCGGCATCATGTCCTGGGGACAGGACATGGACCACGAAACGTCCCCGTTCCAGGTCAACCTCGGCTACCACGTCCCCGACGACAAAGAAGCCAACTACATCGGCAGAGAGGCGCTCGAAGCACAGAAAGAACAGATCGAGAACGGCAACTATCCGTTCGAGCACAAACTCATCGGACTGAAGATTGCTGGCGAGCCAATCCGTGACTACGCCCCGGACTTCTGGCTCATCTCCGATCCGGATACCGGTGAGGAGTGTGGCTACCTCACGTCCCCGTGGTGGAATCCGGACTTAGAGACCAACATCGGGATGGGATTCGTCCCAGCCGAGAAGATTCAGGAAGTCAGCGATACGCCGCTCAACGACGAAATATACGACGAGGAACTGGATCTGGAGTTCCAGGTCCACCTCCCCGATGAGTACGCCGAGGAATCCGGCGAGCCGGTGTTTGCGACCGCCGCGAAGGTGCCATTCAAGGAGTCTGTCAATCCGAGCGCCCGCGAGCAAGCGAAGCTCAACGCCCGGAAAGAGGCCGAAAGCGACGACTAGCCCCCACTCCGTCTGTCCCAGCACCCTACTCGCTTATTTTCGCCTGACACCTTTTTATGATGCAGATCACAGCACTCCGTCCCCACCAACATTGTTGTAGCGCGACATCGCGCTCACATGCCGATTGTTACTGCCGCTCTGCAGCCGTACAGATGCGGCCATATAGATGCGGCGTGGCGAATATTAATTCAGTTTCCTGCTGGACTGCGTTGGGGATAGTCTGGTCATAGTGGGGCCTGCTGACAGTTTCGGCTCGCAAGGCTGTCGAAAACAGAGTGTAGCTGGCTGTCCCGGGTCTGGACAGTAGCCGGTCAGGTTCAGGCGTCGAGACGCTTGTGCCGCCACTGCTCTGTGTCGGGCGTCTGATTAAACGTGTAGATGTGGACGCCGCGGATATTGTACTCGTCGTCTCCAACGTAGGGCGCGAGCCCATCGATGAGTTCGTCGGGTTCGTAGGTCCCGCGGGAGCCGACCAGTTGCTTGACGAACCCAAGAATGCCCGTGGTCTTCCTGAGGAACTTTATCGAATCACCGACGCCGACTTTCTGTGAGATTTGCATCAACCGCTGGTAGTTCATCACGCCCGGGATGCCCACTTCGACTGGGAGTTCGATACCGCGAGCACGGATGTCTTCGACCCACTCCAGCACGGCATCCGGGTCGTAACAGAGTTGTGTAACGATATACGTCGCGTACGGTGCTTTCTGTGCCATCGACTCCGCCAGCGTTTCGTCGTTGATGAAGTCGTGGCCCTCGGGGTAGCCCGTGATGCCTACCTCCTCGAAGGAGTACTGGGTCTCTTCGAGCGCTTCGAGCATGTCGAGCGCTGACTCGTACTCACCGGCCGGTTCCTCGCGGTCGCCACCGGGAACGAAGATGTCCGTGATGCCCGCCTGTTCCAGTCGCTCGGCTATCGATTCGAGTTGGTCCCTGTCTTCCACGTAGCGGGCCGCGATATGTGGCACAACGTCGTACCCCATTTCGGCGGCTTCCGCCGTCTTTTCGACGGTCTTCTCGATGCCGAGCTGGGGCGAAGTCGTGATTGCGATAGTCGCATTGTCGGGGAGGTGGGTAATCTCCTCGTCGAAGCTCTCGAACGGCATCAGTTCAAACCGGGCGCTCGTCAGTAGCGTCCGGACACCCTGACTGTCTGAGACCGTGCGTGTTCCGAGGGCCATGAGTTGCCAGAGCTAGGACGCACCCGTACTTTTCTCTGTGGGTGGGGCATCGAACCCATTTATAAGGACTCACTCCTATCACGCGCTATGAGGCGTACACTGCCGGATTCGACTGGCCACAGTCCCGTAGGAGACAGCATGGTCCGGTTCATCTGCGAGCCGGCAGAGGACGAGATCTAACAGATTGAGTTGCTCCAGCAGATCTCGGGTCTGGCCACGCTCGAGACGCAGACATCGCTGCACCTCGTACACCGTGTCAGAATCGACGACGGCATCCGCGACGTCTTGTAGTTGGACAGCAGCCGGGAGTCCAATCCCGTCAGTGACCAGTTGCTCGTCCGGAAGTTCTCTGACCGACTCTCTGGCAGAATCCGACGACTCGGCTGAGACAGGCTCCGCGACACTGATTTGATCGTCCTCATCTATCGCTGCAGACTGGGCAGCGTCCTCATCCGCGGTCCCTGATTTAGCCGACGGGTCTTCCTCGTCATCACTGGACGTATCGTACGTGTTCGGGACGTGGATATCCGCTTCTATCATATATCGGCGGACCGTCTCAGAAGAGACGTCCATCTGTATCTGCTCAGCGATTGCTCTGAAGTTGTCACACTCATCGTACAGCGCTTGCAGGTAGTCGGTGTCCTCGTACGGTGGCACGGAGTCGTCGCGGACGGCGGCGAATAGGTCGGATTCAGAGTCGGTCTCGCGATCAGACTGCGTATCCGCCGTAGACGCGGCATCTGACTGTGGGCTTTTCTGTGAACTGTCGCTTCCGTCACTGATAGACTCCGAATCCGAGACAGCCGACCCGTCGGGCAAGGCATCGTCACCCTCAATGGTAGCGGCCAAACGCGTTTCGGTGACGGTTTCTGCGCCGCCAGCGTCAGCCTGTTCCGGTCCACAGTCGGCGCTGGCTGCCTCGTCTGGCGCGCCTGTGGCGTCGATTATCAGTTGCACCGTCAGGAGCAAGCCGTCGTCGGTGACTGTCGCTGAGGCATCGTCTACCGACAGTGAGGAACCGGTAGCTGACGGGAGTTCGGTGGCCGACGGTGAGAATGTGACTTCGAGGTCACCACTGTCGTTCAGCCTCGCCGTCTCCGGCGTGAGGCCCTCATCAGCGCCGCCGCCGGACCGCAACGAGACCGGCATCGCCAGCGTCACATCAAGGACTGCATCACCGGTGTCGGCCGGCGATGCTTCGACGGTCTCGATTGACCGACCGCGGGATTCGTACGCATCGATGACCTCCGCGAGCGCCATGAAAGCGGTGTGAAGTCCCATGTCATTGAGTGACTATGACACGTTGTGGTGTAGAGATAGGTGTGGAATACCGAACCCATTTATAAACTACCCCAAAACTGCGGCTAGCAACGAACGTCTGAAACAGTGCTCGTGGACGATTCCTTGGACTCGTGCCGGTTATCGCGGTATCGCAATACCCGCGAGTCGCTCCCCTTTCACGACAACAGACTCCCTGGCAAGCGAGAATATCACTCCCCGTTCTGTCGCTGAGACGATCTGTTGTTGCTCGAACGAGGCGGGCTCGTAGACGGTGCCCAGTCGCTCCCCGGCGTCGACAGTGTCGCCGACAGCGATGTCCGGTCGGCACTCAAACAACCCCGATTCCGATGCGGTGACTGGTTCCGCATCGTTTCGGAGCACCGTCTGCACAGCCTGTGGTTCCGGCTCCGCTGGGAGGACTGCCCACTCGCGCAGGAGATTCTGTATCCCGTCGACACCAGCTGCAACCGCATCCTGTGCTATCCGACGACTGTTCGACAGTTCTGCAGTGATGACCGGAATCCCGGCTTCCGCAGCCGCAGCGCGGAACGTCCCACCCGACCCGTCGTCGCCGGCGTCCTCGTGACCGTCGGTGAGTCTGTAGGAAGTGCCGAACGCTTCGGCGAGGCGCTGGGCGGCTTCGTCGTCCGCCCGGCACCGGACGTGTTCCAGCATATCTGCCGTGCCGGTGTGGAGATCGACTGCTGCGTCGGCGTCTTTCACGAGTTCCCACAGCCGAGCGGCAAACTGTTCCTGTAGGCTTCCGGACTCGTCGCCCGGCCACACACGGTTCAGGTTCGGATTCATCACGTCGTACTCGCCAGGGGTCATATATGACCGGTGGTCGAACGCGAGCTGGTTCACTACCGGGACGACGAGTACCGTCCCAGCGATGGCCGCGCCGGTCAGGCGGCCGTGCAGTCGACGTAACGCGGCTGGGCCGTTGAGTTCGATGCCGTGTTGCGCCGCCTGAATGTACACTGTCGGCCCGGGGCTGCCGACGTACTGGTGGACAGTCACAGACACGTCTCGACCCGACGGTAACCGTCCAAGCCGTCGGTCAGTCGTCGTATGCGTGACGGCCGTGTAGTCCATATCACTGCCTGATGGCGTGCAAACAAAAAACGCTGGGAGGAGGAGCGCCACTGTGCCACATGGAGTGATACTGTGATACTCCCCCGGAACAGAGGCACCCCGATACAGCGGCCCTCAATGGTGTGAGAGCGTCATGTGGAAAATGTTGTGTGGTCACTGTTAACACATAAGCCGACAGTACAATCTGATAGTTGGGAGCAATTAGAAGCTTTTGAACATAAGTGGCAACCACCATAGGGGGACCAAATTTATTAACAATGGTACTCCTGTTATTCTGAAACACTACGTGATAAAACAATGTCAGTTTGCAAAAGCGGTGGGTCAGGCGGTAACTATATTGCCACGCCATAGCACGTTCTACGCAGAGTTATGGAGCCTACCGATAGCCTGCCGACCCAGACCGATACCGTCATCGTCGGTGCTGGAATCGTCGGCTGTAACATCGCCTATCAGCTGACAGAGCTCGGCCGCGAGGACGTGGTCGTGGTCGATCAGGGGCCGATGCCGACCACGGGTGGATCGTCGACGCACGCCCCCGGAATCATGTTTCAGACCGCGGAACCGAAGGTCCTCAGCCAGTTTGCGGACTACAGCCGACGGCTGTACTCGGACCTCGAAGGCGCGGACGGACATCAGGCCTACAACGAAACAGGTGGCATCGAAGTCGCACGCAGCGAGGAGCGCATGGATTTCCTCCAGCGCCGCGTCGAGTATGCGAACGCCTGGGGCATCGAGGACCCGCAGTTACTCTCGCCCGAAGAAGTCACCGAGCACCTCCCGCTGGTCGACGCCGACCAGATCAAGGGCGGCTACTACTCCCCGACAGACGGGCAGGTCTCGGGTGTCGTCGCCTGCGATGCGCTGGCCAGGGAAGCGATGGATAGGGGTGCGAAGTTCGTCCCACACACGCGCACCGAGAACGTCGAGACAGAGGACGGCTCGGTACAGGCTGTCGTCACGGAGAACGGCAGTATCGAGTGCAACGAGGTGGTGGTAGCGACGAACATCTGGGCCCGCCAGCTCGGCGAGAAACTCGACGTGCACCTGCCCGTAACGCCGGTCGAGCACCAGTACACGATGACGGAGTCCCTCGATGAACTGGCCGACAGCGCGGTCGACATTACCGACCACCCGCTGTTCGAGAACTACGAGAACGTCTCCGGAGAGAAGGCGAAGCGACTTCTCGTTGGGCCGGACCGCCCGATTCTCCGTGACCAGGACAACGCGATGTACTATCGGAATCACGGGGATTCCTACGGTATCGGCTCGTACAACCACGACCCTATCGTGCCTGACCCGCAGGACCTCGGCGGGAACGATCCAGACGGCGAACAAGGGTCCGTCCACGAGTTCACGGACTACCACATGGACAACGCGACCCATCCGGATCGGCCGGACAAGGCGCCGCGTCAGGCCAGCGATGAACTGCTCCCTGCGACGGCCGGCAAGGAGCTCGAACACAAGTACAACGGGATGTTCGCAGAGTCGCCGAACGGTCTCCCCGTGATGGGTCCCGTTCAAGAATACGACGGCCTCTGGACGGCGGCGGCCATCTGGGTCACGCACGCCGGCGGTGCCGGCAAAGCACTTGCCGAGTGGATGGAACACGGCGTTCCACGGCTCCCTGACGGTCCGATTGACCTCGCCCATTGTGACGTGAACCGCTTCGACGAGCACGAGGGCAGCTGGGACTTCGCTCGGGATATCGGTGGTGAGGAGTACCGCATCGTCTACAACATCATGCACCCCAAGTGGGTCTGGACCGACAAACAGCGGGACATCCGCCGAACCCCGATGTATCACACCCACAAGAAGTATGACGCCGAATTGTGGGCCGAGGCCGGCTGGGAGGAACCACACTGGTTTGACTCCAACGCCGACCTGCTGGCGGAGTACGGCGACCGGATTCCGGACCGCGAGGGCTGGGAGGCGAAGTACTGGTCGCCGATCGAGGGTGCCGAGGCGCTGAACGTCCGCAACAACGTCGGCCTCCACGACATGACCTCGTTCAACAAGATGGAGGTCATCGGGAGCGACGCCGGCGAGTTCGTCCAGTACCTCTGTACGAACGACATGGACATCGACGTGGGCGACGTGAAGTACACGCTGATGTGCAACGAAGGCGGTGGCGTCCGGGCGGACATCACGGTCACGCGAACCGGCGAGGACCGCTATCTCCTGCTGACGACGGGTCGCGAAGTCGGGAATAACCACGTCGCGTGGGTGCGCGAACAGTCCCCTGACGACGTGGTCGTCAACGACGTGACCTCCAGCCTCGCCGCGATGGTCTGTACTGGCCCGAACGCCCGGAAGGTTCTCTCGAAGGTCACCGACATCGACCTCTCCGACGACGCCTTCCCGTTCTTCACGAGCCAGCAGTTCTTCGTCAAGAACATCCCCGTGACTGCGCTCCGCGTCTCCTATGCGGGTGAACTCGGCTGGGAGTTCTACACGCCCTCGGAGTACGGCGAGCGCCTCTGGGAGCACATCATGGAGGCCGGCGAGGAGTACGGTATCCGCCCGTACGGCAACGGCGCACTCAATTCCCTTCGAATCGAGAAGGGGTTCCGACTCTGGGGGAAGGACCTCCACACGGAGCATAATCCCTACGAGGCCGGCCTCGGCTGGGCCGTCGACCTCGAAACCGACTTCATCGGCAAGGAGGCGGTCGCGGCGGCCGCCGACGGCGACAACATCAACCACAAAGTCGCCTGCCTGACACTCGACGACGAGGACGCCGTCGTGTTGGATAACAAGCCGGTCCTCGACGGCGACGACACCATTGGTTACCTCCATAGCGCCGAGTACGGCTACACCGTCGGCGCTTGCGTCGCCTACACGTACCTGCCGCCCGAATACGCCGAACCGGGGACGAGTGTCGAAATCCTCTACGAGGGGGACCGATACGACGCCACTGTCCGCGAGGAACCGCTCGTCTGAGAACGGTCTGACCGGTCGCTGGTTCTATCGTAATTGTAACACGCTGTGGTTCAGTTCCGCATCGCCGTTTACTCTCCCTGCCCGACGAATAGCAGACGTTTCGGTACTGGACGAAGTTCGTACTTTTGGCGCCTCTATATGACATTTTCTTTCCAGAGCGGTTCTCCTCACCGGTGTATTTAAGATTGTGACAGAAACAGTCCCAAACGAGATACATGAGCACAGAGACTCCCCCATCTCGGGCGGATACTGTCGTTATCGGTGCCGGGGCCGTCGGGTGTAGCGTCGCGTATCACCTGACGGAACTCGGCGCGGAGGACGTTGCCGTCATCGACCAGGGACCGCTCCCGGTCACTGGCGGCTCATCGGTCCACGCCCCTGGGATAATGTTCCAGACCTCGCCGTCGAAGATACAAACAAAGACAGCCTACTACACCAGTCGGCTCCTTTCGGACGCCGGCGTCTACGACGAGGTGGGTGGCATCGAAGTGGCCCGCAGCGAGGAGCGCATGGACTTCCTCCGTCGGCGTGTCGAGTGGGCGACTTCCTACGGACTGCCGGAACCACAGTTGCTCTCGCCTGAGGAGGTCACCGAGCACCTTCCGATGGTCGACGAAGACGAAATCCTCGGTGGCTACTACTCGCCGACCGACGGGCGCGTTGACGGTATCGGCGCGCTCCAGTGGTACATGGAGCACTCCTCGGCGTCTTTCTACGGAAACACGGAGGTCACGGATCTGGATGTTTCGGGGGGCGAGATCAACGCCGTCGAGACGGACCAGGGCGGAATCGACTGCGAGCGAGCGGTTATTGCGACGAACAACTGGGGCTACCAGACCGGCCAACTGGCCGGACTCGACCTCCCAATTGCCCCGGTCGAGCACCAGTACGTCGTCACGGAACCGATGGACGAACTCGCCGACACCGAATCCTCCGTCGGCGACAACACGACGGGGCTAGACGTTCCGGGGGATCGCTCTATCGCGGAGTACATGAGCGAAGGGCCACACCAGCCCGTCGGCCGCGACCAGGACCACTCGCTGTACTTCCGAACCCACGGCGATGCCTTCGGAATGGGGTCGTACAATCACGAGACGCTCTCGGTCGATCCCGAAGCGATGGGGAAGAACACCGAGGAACATCAGGCGTCAGTTAGAGGGTTCACGAAAGAACACTGGGATACGCCGACCCACCGCGGCCGGGACAAGTCCGCGAAACAGGCCTTCGACGAACTGCTACCGGCGACACAGGACGTGGAATACGAGGCCACCGAGAACGGTATCTTCGTCTTCACGCCCGACGGGATGCCGGCCGTCGGCGAGACGGCGCAGGTCGACGGCCTCTGGACGGGGCTGGCCATCTGGTGGACCCACTCCGGCGGCTACGGCCGCATCCTTGCCGAGTGGATGGAGAACGGCGTTCCCCGGTTGCCGTCCGGCCCGGTCGACACCGGCGGCATCCACGTCCGACGGTTCGAACCCCACGCGGGCGAGAAGGACTACTTTGTCGACCGCGGGGCCAAGCGCTACGAGCAGGTGTACAGCATTGTCGAGCCGCGGTGGCAGCCTAATGACCACCGCACGCTCCGGACGAGTCCATTCTACCACCAGCAGAAGGAACTCGGTGCGGAGTTCTACCAGAGCGGCGGCTGGGAGACACCACAGTGGTACGAGTCAAACGCCGACCTCGTTGAGAAGTACGACGACCGGATTCCTGACCAGGACGGCTGGCAGGGCGTCAATCGCTCGAAGATCGAGGCCGCGGAGCATCTCCACACCCGCGAGAATGTGTCGATGTTCGACATGACGACGTTCAGTTCGATTATGGTCGAAGGTGAGGGGAGCCAGTCGTTCCTCCAGCGGGTCTGTAGCAACGACATGGACCTCGATGTCGGCCAGGTACGGTACTCGCTGCTGCTGAACGAGGGTGGCGGCATCCTCGCCGATATCACTGTCGTCAAACTCGACGACGAGGAATTCATGGTGACGACCGGTGGCGGGAACTCTCCCGGTATCCACGGCGGCCACCTCGAAGACGAAGCGCCTGCGACGGTGTCGGTCCACGTTGAAGAAGGTGCAAAATCCACAATCGGCCTCTGGGGACCGAACGCGCGGCTCCTCCTCCAGCGATGTACAGACGCGGACGTGACAAACGAGGGCTTCCCGTACTTCAGCGCCAAGCAGATGTACGTTGGCGACGTGCCGGTCATCGCGCTGCGGGTCTCGTACGTCGGCGAGCTCGGGTGGGAGCTGTGGGCTCCGACGGAGTACGGCCAGCGACTTTGGGAGACGCTGCAGGACGCTGGAGAGGATCTCGGGGTTCGGCCGATGGGCGGCGGCGCGCTCAGTTCCATGCGACTCGAGAAGGGCTACCGACTCTGGGGGACGGACATCGATACGGACTCGAACCCTTTCGAGGCCGGCCTTCCCTTTGCCGTGGATATGGATACCGAGTTCATCGGCAAGGCGGCCCTAGAAACCGCACGCGAGGAAGGTATCGACAGCAAAATCACGCCGCTCACGCTCGACGACTCGACAGACATCATGCTAAGTGGGCGACCAGTGCTCAAAGACGGCGACGCGATTGGCTACGTGCAGGCCGGGAACTACGGCTACAGTCTCGGCGAGTCAATCGCGTACACGTATGTTCCAACCGAACACGCTGAAGCCGGCACGTCGGTTCAGATCCAGTGCGAGGGCGAGACATACGACGCGACCGTACGCGACGAGCCGCTGTTCGACCCGACCCGGGAGCGAATCATCAAATAACAGGACAGCGCAATGCCCCAACAACTTTGATAGCAGGCCCGAGACGATATCAACATATGACACAAACTGAATCGGACACGCTGTCCATCACATACGCAGATATCGAACGAGCCCGCGAACGTCTGGACGACGACACAGTTGTAAAGAAAACGCCAGTCGAACGCAGCTCGTCCCTTGGTGGGTTCGTTGACGCCGAGGTGTACCTGAAGATGGAGCACCTCCAATGGACAGGGTCGTTCAAAACCAGAGGTGCGTATAACAAAATCTCGCAGGATGTCGCCGATGGTGTGGAATCCTTTGTCGCCGCCAGCGCCGGGAATCACGCACAGGGCGTCGCCCTTGCCGCGACGAAATGCGGGGCAGAGTCGACGATTTTCATGCCGGAAAACGCACCACAGGCCAAGATCGACGCCACAAGGTCCTACGGCGGAAGCGTCGAACTGGTCGGCAACGACTTTCAGGAGACGATGTCCCACGCCAAAGCTGTCGTCGAGGAAACCGACGCTGAGTTCGTTCACGCCTACGACGATCTAGATATCATTGCCGGACAGGGGACCCTCGGTACGGAAATGTACCACGACTGCCCCGATGTCGACACGGTCATCGTCCCCATCGGCGGCGGTGGACTTATCAGCGGTGTCTCGACCGCAATCAAGCACCTCTCGCCCGAGACGCGCGTCGTCGGCGTTCAGGCGACCGGCGCGGAGACGGTGCACGAAAGCCTCGACAAGGGGATTCCGGTCGTGCTTGATGAAGTTGACACCATTGCCGACGGTATCGCCACCGGCGGTATCTCGGAGACGACACTTGACATCATCGAGGCGAACGTTGACGAGGTTGTGACGGTTTCGGACACCGACATCGCACAGGCAATTCTCCTGTTGATGGAACGGGCAAAGCAGGTTGTGGAAGGTGCTGGGGCCGCCTCCGTGGCCGCCGTACTGAGTGATGGCCTTGACGTATCGGGCGAAACTGTGATGCCACTGCTCTGTGGCGGGAACCTCGACATGACACAAATGCGAGAGGTTCTCATCCATGCGCTCACCGAGCGCCAGCAACTCCTCCAGCTCCGGGTTCGTATCGACGACCAGCCAGGCGTGATGGAGGAAATATCGGGCGTTATCGCCCGGCAAGGGGCCAATATCCACGACGTTCGGCACGAACGGTCTGTCGAGAATCTCGAAATCGGGGAGGCGTATCTCGTATTCAACGTCGAGACCAGCGGTGCCGAGCACGCACAGACCATCATCACAGCGATACGCGACGCGGGCTATCCCGTCGATAACGTTGCACGGGAAGCGAAAAGCAGCGCATTGTAAGCGGGAATCAGCGTTCAGACAGATGGACCGACTCCGCAAGCGGGGAAACCTATAACAGGTGTGTGGGGGAAGTACACATGAGTCAGGTACCATGTACGACCACATACTCGTCCCGTATGACGGCAGCGACGAGGCCCGGAAGGGGGCAGAGCACGGCATCGAACTCGCCGCTGCACTCGGTGCGACAGTCCATGCATTGTACGTCATCGATCTGCCGGGCACACCCCGTGCGCTTGCGCTCAGAGATGACGAGGAAGAGATGCGCGAGGAGTATCGGAACTACGGGGAGGAGGTACTGGCGAATCTCAGGACTATCGCTGAAGAACACGGTGTCGACTACGAAACGCACTTCAAAACGGGCGCGCCCAGCGAGGAGATCGTCGAGTTCGCCGAAGGCGAAGGTATGGACGCGATTGTTCTTGGCTCGGCGTTCCGCGGCAAACTCGGGAACCTGCTCGGTGGCACGACCGACAAGGTGGTCCGAACGTCAAGCATTCCAGTCATCAGTCAGCGGATGAGCGTCAACGATATTTGACCCATACTACGCGTCTATCAATCGCGTCTCGCGTATGTAGATCACAAGACTTGCGCTGAGGAAACTGAACCCTGCAAGCCGAAAGTCGCCAGCTGTCATCCCGATGAGACCGACGCCCATCAGCAGTGCTGCCACCGCGGCTGCCCCCGTTGCCAGAAGTCGTCCCATACTGGTCGTAGGTGGGATTCCGAAATAAATACGCGCCCACCATGCCGCGAGACAATCGAACGACTCATCGACGGCCAGTAAACCTCAATGTGCTAGATTGAATACGTATCTGTCAAACCACCGCAGTACAGCGCTTCAATCCGTAATATATTGCTGTCTAAGGTGAAGTTTTATTAGAGTTGCATTAGTGCATATGTATGAGACTGTGTAGCACATAAAGCACATCGACAATAACCCTACGGGCACGCTGTGCCCGCACAGGCGAGTACAGTGAGACAAACAGGATGCGAATGCTGCAGACGCCCTACGCCGGGATGTCGCTGGCATGACGGTGGCAACGGATCATGACAGAGCAGGACCGTAACTACGACAATGAGACACCACAGATCAGTACCGCGTTCGAGAGGGGTAACGTATGTCAGACAGTGACGACCAAACCGGCGAGATGTCGGACGGGCTTCAGGTAGAACTGTTCCACCCGGAGTCCGACCGCGAGCCCGGTGACACAAACATTCAGGCGGCTGGATTTGACATCCACCCGGTGGTATTCCCGGTGGCGCTGGCGATCATTGCGTTATTTGTCGCAGTCACGGTACTGCTGGGTGACACAGCAGCCTCCGCGTACACGTGGCTGTTCAACACTATCGGAGACACCTTCGGCTGGTTCTACCTGCTGGCGGTGAACGTGTTCATTATTACATTGCTGTACTTCGCGTTCAGCAAGTACGGCAATATCAAAATCGGTGGCGTGGAGGCAGAAAAGGAGTTCAGCGATTTCTCCTGGATGGCGATGCTGTTCAGCGCCGGCATGGGGATCGGACTCATGTTCTTCAGCGTCTCGGAACCGCTGTACTACTTCCAGAACCCGCCGAGTTTCTTCGGAGCGGAAGCCGGAACCGGTGCGGCAGCGTCCGCCGCGATGGCACAGACATTCTTCCACTGGGGCTTTCATCCGTGGGCGGTGTACGGCCTCGTGGGACTCGGCCTCGCGTTCTTTTCATTCAACCGCGGGCTCCCACTCACATTCCGGTCGATATTCTGGCCCCTGCTCGGTGAGCGGATTTACGGCTGGCCGGGCCACATTATCGATCTCGTGACAGTGTTCGCTACGCTGTTCGGGCTGTCAACCTCGCTGGGACTCGGTGTTGCACAGGTCAACACGGGCCTCTCATACGTGGGCGGAGACATGCTCGGTGCGGTGAGTATCCCGACAGGGACCTTGCCGCAAGTCGTGCTCATCGCTGGTATCACGCTTATCGCGACGCTCTCGGTTGCGGCGGGGCTTGACGGCGGTGTCAAGCGGCTGAGCACGCTCAACCTCTACCTGATGTTCGCACTGCTTGGGTTCCTCGCTATCGTGGGCCCAACGGTGTACATCTTCAGTTCTTGGGTAGAAGGACTCGGCGCGTACTTCGGGAACATCCTCGCGCTCGGGTTCTTCACCGGCACACTCAACGAGGCCTCAAACGGGACCGTCACTGCATGGACCGTGTTCTACTGGGGCTGGTGGATCGCGTGGTCGCCGTTCGTCGGGATGTTCATCGCACGCATTTCGAAGGGGCGGTCCGTCCGGGAGTTTGTCCTGGGCGTCCTGTTCCTTCCGTCGCTGTTCTCGACGCTCTGGCTGTCGGTGTTCGGCGGCAGCGCGATGTTCAATTCACTGATGGGGAACGGACAGGCGCTGGCGACGTATAACGAAGTCGGCCAGACCGTCGCGATGTTTGCCCTGCTGGAGCAGTTCCCGCTTGGCGTGATTAGCGGCCTGTTGGCAACGTTGCTGGTCATCACGTTCTTCGTCACGTCGTCGGACTCGGGGTCACTGGTCATCGACCACCTGACTTCGGGCGGGAAACACGACGTTCCGCGAACGCAGCGAATCTTCTGGGCACTCACTGAAGGGCTTGTCGCGTCGATCCTGCTCATCGGCGGCGGACTGACTGCGCTCCAGACGGCCGCAATCACCACGGGACTCCCGTTCGCAGCCATCCTGTGTCTGATGTGTTATACGGTGTATCTGGGGCTCGATAACGAGTACCAGATACTCGAGTCCGAGGAGTTTGCAGAGACAATTCAGGATCTCTCTGAACGGGATGACGTGGACGTCGTGACCTCTGGTGACGAGATGGTAACGGATATCTCCGACCCAGGAGACGACACTGCTACAGGCACTGACTGACGGGCTCTTGTTTTGCCGTTTTCGTACGCGACCGCGCGAGTCTGTTCGCTCTCGCTAACAGCGGTCACAACCGGTCACGCTACTGACCACCCAGTTCTGTCTCGACCGTCCGTTCAGAGTGTATCCAGAGTCGGGCAGCGCCGCCGATTCCGAGCGCGGCGATGGCAATGCTAGAGACGATACTGCCAGCCGGAGACAACAGGACCCACAGCACAGCACTGAGCGATGCGCCGATGAGCAGGCCCAACGCTGGTTGTCGGTCGGACAGAATATCGGTGAAAAGCGTGCCGACGACGAGAAACCCGAAACTTGTGAGTACCAGAACGAACGCGCTACTGACGAGAATCGCGATGCGGACGAACACCCCGCCAGCGACACTGAGTCGGGCCAGCGTCGTTGCCCCGTAGAGGCCGACAATACCGACGATCACGTATCCAGCGATGCCGTAGAGGACGGCTGTCATCGGGCTAGCCAGTATCGCGTTGATCGACTCGTCAACGTAGCCCTGCCGCAGTCGGAGTACTACTGCGCCAGCCACCAGTACAAGAACGAACGAGGCGAGCCCGCGGATCGGTCTGGACAGTTCGGACCTAACGCCGGGGGCCAACTGCCCCACAACGGGGTTCCAACTGGTTGCGGCCAGTTCCGGGACGGCCGGCGCGACACTGGCAGCCACGTCAAAACTCATACTTCACATACCGTGGGTCACCGTGAAAACCTATCGACCGCACAGCACCGGGTCAGTGTCGGCACTGCCCGGAAATTTAAGCCGTCAGAATACATACCATGTCACAGTGTCTAGATGGCCCGCAGTTCTGCTCTCGAAGCTTGTTTGGGTTGGGAAGCGGGTTGCGGCGCCACTCCAGCGGAGTGATGGGCCGAACAAGTTCAGGCTGTCGAGCATGGACACGGCAACGACGACCTACGACGGTGACATTGGGTGGGCAAGACGGCCGCCAGCGACGGTCGAGTGTCCGCGATGCGAGTCGAAAATCTTCCAGCACAACGCGCGTGACAGCATCGACTGCCCGCGGTGTGTCGGTGAGTACGGCCACGACGAATTTGCTGACCTGCAACTCCTATATCTCACGTGTCCAGTCTGTCGAAGCCGGATGGAACACGGTCAACGACATCCCGAGCGGTTCGACATTCCCGAGTGGGCGACCTGTACGGACTGTCGGTACCACTGGGAGTTCGAACACTCCTACGACCACAGTACCGATTAGACAAGAGGCACACGAACCGGAGTACCGTCATGTGGCTGCCTATGTGTGGCTTCGAAACGGCCACAGGGTCAAGCGTGGGATGCTCTCCTTATACCACACGCGTTGGATTTAACTTCAGTAGTACTTCCAGTCGTCCTCACGGCTTCCCTGTACGACGTCGCCGTCTTCGTCACGGTCCATCTCCTCTCGCTCGTCGGGCCACCGGATTCCGTCTCCGACGACGCTCTTGTACGCGAAGGCACCTAGGCCGACGAGTATCAGTAGGAGAACGACGGTCCCAGCGACTGCAGCCACCTGCCCGACGGATTCGAGCAGACCAGAGCCGAGCTGAACCGGAAACTGTACCATACATACTGTTGGTGTTGGACGGGTATCATTGTTTCTGCGGCTCAGACGGTCGCGACGCTGTCGCTGATACCGTCTTGAGTACGGCGTTGTTCTCGGAGACGTCGTGGACCCTGATGGCGTCAGCCCCGCGTTCAGCAGCAAGCGCTGTCGTTGCTAGGGTCGGCGGCAGCCTGTCCGCTCCTGTGTCGCTCATGCCAGCAAACATCGACTTCCGGGAGTGCCCGACCAGCACCGGACAACCGAGCGCATGGAACTCGTGGAGTCGGTCGACGAGTTCGAACGATTCGGCGGCGTTCTTCCCAAACCCACAGCCGGGGTCGACGATAATTTGCTCGCGGTCGATGCCGGCTTGCTCGGCGAGCAGTATCTGCTCCGTGAGGTCTCGAAGCACGTCATCGACGACATCGTCGTAGGTCACAGTCCGACCTGGGTCCACCGGCGCAGACAGGCTGTGCATCAGGATAACGGACGCGTCGTGATCAGCAACCACAAACCGCATTTCGGGGTCCGACAGCCCCGACACGTCGTTGACGATGTCGGCGCCAGCACCCAGCGCCGCGTCAGCGACGGCGGCCTTTCGGGTATCTACGGAGACAGTCGTGTCAAGCGACGAAACGGCCTCTATGACCGGTACTACGCGATCAATTTCCGTTTCAATGGACACCGGCTCTGCCCCAGGACGCGTGCTCTCGCCGCCGACATCGATGATATCCGCCCCGGATTCGATCATCTGTTCTGCGTGACTGATAGCAAGGTCGCGATGGTTGTACTCGCCGCCGTCGTGGAAACTATCCGGCGTAACATTGAGAATACCCATCACGGCCGCCTCCTCACTATCGAACGGCGGCGGGAACGACCGCCCAGACAGCCTATCTTCGAGTTGCATGGCGAGGCGACTGAGCCCCAGCCCGGCCGAAGCCAGACGGTCAGTGAGCTGTTTAAATTGTCGCGGCGTCCCTGAAAGCGTCGTATCGACGAGTTTCTCCGGCATTCCGACAGCCGAACAGGTACACGTACCGCCACAGTCCTCGAACTCTTGTTTGACGACTCCTGCTTGGTCACGCCGCAACGTGACCGAGAGCATCTGCTGGTGAAGTTGTGGCTTCTTTCCGACTCCAGCAGTCTCTTCGGTGGACGCCTGCTGGAGAGTCTTTTTCGGAACGACGAGCCGACTCCAGCGGTCCCGAGCCTCGGCCACTGCGTAGAGTGAGCCGGCCACGAGCACGAAGTCGTCCGCGCCGGCCGCGGCTATGGCTCGTTCGGTAGCTTCGGGGACGGACTCAATCTGCTGTATCTGTGCTGCCTGCCCCTCAAACGCAGCAGCGAGCGATCCGGTGCCTGCGGCTCGGTCGACCGCCGGTTTCGTCGCGAAGGCCGTCTCGACGGCCGGAAGCGTCGCAATCATCTGTTCGTACTCCTTGTCCTGCATCGCGGCGAAGACAACGTGGAGATTATCGTACTCGTATCGCTGGATAAGTGTCGTCAGCGTCTCCATCGCACCGGGGTTGTGAGAGCCATCGAGAACCACCATCGGGTCGGTCGACCGGATCTCGAATCGGCCCGGCAGCGTCGCAGCCCGCAGCCCCTCGGCAATAGTTTCCGTGTCTACGTCGGTGAGTTGTCGAGCCAGTGTCGCGGCGACGCCAGCGTTCTCCGCCTGATGCTGTCCAAGTAGCTTGAGGTTCGATTCGAGGGCCCAGTCCGGCCCCGTGAGCGCGATACGGTTCTCGACGGCCGAGCGCATGCCGTTTTCGACGGCCGTGACATCGGCCGCCTCATCACCGACCGTGACAGTGTCGGTAATCCCCTGAACCGAATCGAGAGCAGCGCCGGTCGTTCCCGTCACAAGTGGGGCGTCTCTGGGGCTGACCTGCGCTTTGTCGCGAGCGATCTCCTCGACTGTGTCGCCGAGCAGGTCAGTGTGTTCTAAACTGATACTGGTGACAGCGCTTGCGACGGGATCGACTGCGCTTGTTGCGTCGTACCGGCCGCCAATACCGACTTCCAGTACTGCCACGTCGACATCTTCGACATCGAAGTGATAGAACGCCAGCGCCGTGAGTACCTCGAAATGCGTCGGCTTGTCGTCCTCGGCAGCCAGTTGGTCGATACAGGGATCTATCTGTTCGACGAACTCCGTCACTCGCTCTTTCGGTACCCGACCGCCGTTGACCGTGATTTGCTCCCGGAAACCGTTCAATCCTGGCGAGGTGAACAGGCCGACATCGAGCCCGGCGGCTCTGAGCACACTCTCGGTCATTCGGGCGGTACTTCCCTTTCCGTTCGACCCAGCGATCTGCACGCTGTCGAAACTGTCGTCCGGGTCACCGAGATGCGAGAGCATCCGCGCCGTCGTATCGGTCCCCAACTTGGGCCGACGACGCTGTAGTGACTGCAGGTAGTCCGCCGACTCGTGGTACTCCATAGCACAATTGGGCGGCGGCGGCCTGATTAATTTATCGCCAGAGCGAATCTGCCTCGATATCACGTACCCAAGTAACGTAGCCAATTCGGGCTTCAATCGGTGTAAAACCTAAATACTGGACCTGAAGCTGCGGTCAAGTAATCTCGCAAATTCTGCCTTTGCGGCCACTGTCGGCTGACCTGCTGTCAGATCTGTGAACAGATCTCGTAAGCCGAGATACATGATGTGGCTTCTAGGGTCTGCAACGGCATCTCGAACACATCCTATCCCGGTAGTGTCAGTTTCACTAACATTATTACGACGGTGCAGGGAAGAGCTAACTGAGATGTCTTCACAGGATGAGCAATCCGCGACCGAAGAGACACGGGAGCCGATTCCAACGGATTACGATATCGCCCAGTCGACCGATATGGAGCCGATATGGGAACTGGTCGAGCCGTGGGGACTCGGCCTTGACGACCTCCAATACTTCGGCGAATACACCGCAAAAGTCAAACAACACGCCATCGAGCGCCTCCGCGAACAGGCCGAGAACAGGGAACAGAACCTCGTACTCGTAACCGGAATGACGCCGACACCGAAAGGCGAAGGGAAGACGGTAACGACCGTCGGCCTCGGCCAGACGCTCAACCACGTCGGCGAGGAGGCGATGATTGCCATCCGGGAACCCTCGCTTGGCCCGGTGTTCGGCGTCAAAGGCGGCGCAGCAGGTGGCGGCCGGTCGCAGGTCCTTCCGATGGAGGACATCAATCTCCACTTCACCGGCGACCTCCACGCGCTCACCTCCGCGCACAACCTCATTGCTGCAATGCTCGACGCGAAGATCTCGCAGGGCGACGACCTGGACATCGACATCAACAACGTCTCCTGGCCGCGCGCGATCGATATGAACGACCGCGCGCTCCGGGAGACGGTCGTCGGTCTCGGCGGAAAAACCGGTGGGACGCCGCGGGAGGATAGCTTCATCTTGACGGCGGCTTCCGAGCTGATGGCGGTCCTCTGTCTGGCCAGCGATATCGGGGATCTGAAAGAGCGCGTCAGTCGCATCATTGTCGCCTACGACGAGGACGGTGACCCGGTGACTGTCGATGACATCGAGGCAACCGGCCCAGCAACCATGCTTCTCCGGGATGCGATTAAGCCGAACGTCGTCCAGACCATCGAAGGGACGCCGGCGCTGGTTCACGGCGGGCCGTTCGCGAACATCGCCCATGGAACGAACTCGCTGGTCGCCGACAAGACCGCCTTCGGAATGGGTGACTACCTCGTCACCGAAGCCGGCTTCGGCTCCGACCTGGGAGCCGAGAAGTTCATGGACGTGGTCTGTCGCAAGGGGGACATGACGCCAAACGCCGTCGTGCTCGTGGCGTCGGTTCGCGCGCTCAAGTACCACGGACTGGACCAGTGGCCCGTCGACTACGACGAGATCGACGAGGCTGGCGTTGAAGCCGTTGAAGCGGGCTTCTCGAACCTCGATAAACACGCGCGGAACCTCCAGAAGTTCGGCGTCCCGGTCGTCGTCTCTGTTAATCGCTTCCCGGACGACACCGACGAGGAGGTTCAGGCTGTACTGGACCACTGTCACGACGAACTCAGCGTCAGAGCGGCCGAGTCGAACGTGTTCTCCGATGGCAGTGAGGGCGGTGTCGACCTCGCGGAGAACGTCATCGAAGCAACCGAGGAGAGCAACGAGGAGGACTTCCAGATGCTGTACGACGACGAGGACAGCATCAAGAAGAAGATTCACACCGTTGCGACCGAGATTTACGGCGCTGACGACGTGAAATACACCGGTGGCGCGCTCGACGACATCGAGCAGATGAACGAGCTTGACTTCGACGATTACCCGGTCGTTATGTCCAAAACGTTCCATTCGCTGAGCGACGACGCGAGTCAGAAGGGTGCGCCGGAGGGCTGGGAACTCGAAATCAGCGAAGTGTACCCATCCGCCGGCGCGGGCTTCCTCGTCGCGCTCACAGCCGATGCGCTCACGATGCCCGGCCTGCCGGCCCGTCCAGCAGCGGCCGACATGGACATCGACGAAGACGGCAACATTTCGGGCCTGTTCTGACGGACCGGTCCTGCGTTCCAGCATTCGCGTTTCGCTGCCTCGACTTTCAACGGACACTGCTCGACGTTCAACGAGCGGACGCCGCTCACCGCTTCGCGTTTGTGACCGCTTCGTCGAGCGCCGCTTCGCCGGCCACTTCTGCTTCGTCTGCCCGCTGTTTCATCGCTGCCACGAATGATTCGTCGTCTATCATGTCAAGATTGGCCCGGACAGTCGAGACGGACGCCCGTAGCGCCGCTGCCGCGAGCAGCACCCCGACAGTCGCGTCCGGGACGGCGACCGGCGTCCCCTTCGCAGTCACCGTACGGGCGTGCTCGACGACGTCGAGACAGACCTCGGCCGTCTCTAGTGGCACCTCTGTCGAGCGTTTCGAGGCCGCCTGAATCCGGTTGTCGTTCCCGGATTCGAACGCGGCCCCGACCGCGTCGACCGCTGCCGCGTCCTCGTCAGCAAGGGCAAGCAGCCGTGCCCGGCTATCGGCCAGCGCATCCGCCAGAGCCGCTAATTCACCGAAGTCTGCACTGGGCTCGTCAGCACTGACGGTGTGGATGCAGACCATCTCACAGAGCGCCGCGCCCATCGCCCCGCCGATGGCCGCGACCGCGCCACCGCTCGGAGTTACCTGCCCCGACGCGACTTCGTCGAGAAACTCGCCGATTGGCTGGTCCCCGAAGGTCATTTGTCGGCCACAGTGCCAGTCGTCTCTGGTGATTGACTGCCCATACTGCACCACTCTCGGCCCACTTGCCTAATGGTTTCCCTGAAGGTATTCGAACGCCATGTGGGCCCTCCCGTCACAAAGGCTATGACTGGGCTGTGTCAAGACGAAGTATGGCCTCTTCGTGCGAAACCGTCCAGCCAGCGACGCTACTAACGGAACAGTTCAATACCTGCGAGACGGAGGTCCGGAAGCTCACGGACCCGCTCGGCTGTGAGGTGATGCGGGTGAATCAGGTCGTCGAACCGGACTCCGTGACGACGCCGCATACGCACGACGGCCAAGAAGAAGTGTTCGTCGCGACGACCGGCGGCCAGATATCTATCGAATGCGACGTTTACGACGTCCCCTAGCGCAGAGTGGTCCGTGTGTATCCGGATACGGTTCGAACCCTGTGTAACCATACTGCTGAGACGCACGTGTGGCTTGCCCTCGGTGCGCCACCGGTGGAAACCGTCGATAACTTCGGAAATTACGTTATCGAGGAATGAGTCGGGTCGGCCAGTCGCTTCCTCGTCTTCGAGGCTGCACCTCCGCCGAGGACGTGGCCCATCGCCATCTTTCCAAAACGATCGACGAGTACAGGCCAGGGTTCCGTGGCTAGACCGCATGCACTCATCCTATATGATTACAAATACGTTGAGTTTTGCACCACGCACTGGTCACACAGGCACCATACGCGATCGGAGACGCAGTAGCAGGTAGAATTCCTGTTTATCAATACCCTCCTGAAATGCGGATCACCCATCAGTGACTACTGGTCGTGTCGTCGAATCGACTCCCTGAACTGCGTACGGTCCGCTTCGCTGATCGTTCCGACGTGTTCTCTGGTCGTCGTCTCAGTCTCCGTCTCGATGCCCCGCATGACTTCGCACATGTGCGTTGCGGTCACCTCGACGACGACGCCGTGCGCGTCGAGTTCATCGGCTAGACCGACTGCGATATCTCGCGTGAGCGTCTCCTGTGTCGTCAGCTGGCGTGACTGCCACCGGACGTACCGGATGAGCTTTGATAATCCCACCATTTCTTCCCCGGGTCTGTACGCCACGTGGGCAACGCCCTGGAAGGGGAGCAAGTGATGTTCGCACATGCTGTGAAGCGGAATTCCGGTTTTGACGATGAGTCCGTCGGTCTCCGCATTGAAGGTCCGCATGACCGGTCCTGACTCGGACCGAGACCCTGCCGTCAGCGTCTCGAACATGTCCGGGACACGCCGGCTCCACGTATCCGAGAGCGCTGCCGAATCGGGATCACGGCCAGCGGCTTCAAGCAGAAGGCGAGCGCCACGTCGCGCCTTCTCTTCGTCAAAGCCGTCTGTCGGTTGGGTTGCAGTATCGTGCTGTTGTGCAGGTTCCTGTTCCCGGGAATCCATTACAAGCAAACAGGGGGACTCGACGTACAAAGTCTCTGTTCCCCATCAGTTCACTACTCGAATAACAGTGGTAACATTGTGATTTCGCACCACAACGTATCACCGACTGTGAATATCCTGTATTACAAGAATGTTCAATGAGTCCCCCACATGTCAGTAAATGCGTTCCTGTTGACCGACGGGCCAGCCGCAACGTTGCTTTCGTAACGCTGTTTCAGTCAGAGCTCAGTTCCTGAACAGTCTGTTGAGCCGCTACTGACGCTGAACGGGCGAGTGCTGTCGCGTGCCAGTAGTCCACAACGCTTCTGTCGAGGGTGGACGCAGAAATCTCTCCCTGGTGATGTGCTACTTCGCGATCAGCGGCCATGACCTTGTGGCCAGCATCGACGAGAACCGTCCGGACCAGTTCCGGTTGTGAACTCGATTCCAGGGCCACAGTGAGCGCCTCGTACGCGGTTTCCCTAATGTCTCGAACCGCTTCCCCATCCGATGGCCGAACGAGTTCGCCCGCCTCCCGCCGCGTCTGAACGCGGTCGAGTGCCTGGAGGCGGGCGAGCTGACTGTTCGCATCGACAACGGCACTCGCGGGGCCGACAGCATCCCCAAGACGGCTAATACCGCTCTCTACTTCCCACCGGAGCTCATCGAAAACCATCTGCCCCGGATTTCGGTCATCAGCGTTCGTCTCCGGTGCCAAGTTCGACTGCGTGTCGCGAATGTCCGACAGCAGTGCTTTTGCTGCGGCGGTCAGTTTTCTCCCGACTGACCCAGCATCGGCCGGGAGCGAGGCAGCGAACTTTGCGCGGACGTGGCGAGCGTCGCTAAGATAGGCTTGGGCCGACTCGGCCGTCTCGCCCCATTCGGCGACAGACAACAGCTCCGACTCCTCCCTTGGCCTGGTATCTGTGTCAGTGGCCCGTGCCAGTCCCGCTTCAATGCGGGCGTGAACCAGCGCCGCGCGCACTGGATCCGACCCGACGTACTCGTGTTCCTGCCAGATTGTGTGAGCCCCAGACACGGTCTGGTCGTATTCGTCCCGGAGCGGAGCAGGGGTGAGACCGCGGTCAACGACTCCCCACCCCGCAGCGGCGTAGCGGGCGTTTTCACGCGCCCGCCGCAACGATCGGAGCGCGATCAAGCCAGTTCGGGCTGTCCGTGCATCATCGAGACCGTCTGAGGCGTCGCTGGCGGCGTCAGTCAGTCGCTTGCGGATGTGACCGTTCGGAATCTGCTCCGGACCCAGTGGCGTGGGAAGCGTCGCCAGAAGCGAGCGAACCCGCTCCCGCGCGGCGTCGAAATGGCTCGCTGCGATGTCGACCGGAACCGAAGGGGGTACTGGGGATTCTCGATCCTCGTCGCGCGGGATATCGGGTAGGTTGTAGGCATCGATAGTTGCCTCCTCTCCCCCACCCAGACTGTCGAGACTGCTACAGCCAGCGATAGCGCTGGCCCCAGTTAGGACGAGCACACCCCGCCGGGTCATCTCAGCGGAGTTCCCGTCCGTCTCAGATGCCTCGTCTGTCATGCCTGCTCACCTTCGGACCGGGTGCGTCGGTCACTACTCGGTACTGCCCCGCTCCCGCCCTCACTTTCCCCCGCAGCACCGGCTCGCTGTCTTTCGCAACTGTTGCCTCCAATGGAGGAGGAATAACTGGAGATGTCGTCGGCGTTGACTGTGTCAGGAATCCGGATGAACCAGACCGCGTACACCTTGTTGCCTGCTGTACAGGAGGCGTCGTAGGGTCGGCTCACCCGACCGTAGTCGGTCGAGATGTTATCCGACGTCCAACGGATCTGACAGAGCGTTAATCGAAAGCACTCCTCGGTCATCATATTCTGGACGTAGACGGTTTCCGTGTCGAAGTCAGTCTCATCGAGGAAGGTCCTGATTAGCGGCCGGTCCGCGTCTTCGGCGACAGTGACCTGATCTGCTTGGGATGCCGTATCGATAATCTTGGATTCCAGTCGACGGGAGTGTGGGCTTTCGGTCGGCCGACCATCTCCATCAGCAAGCCAGACTGGCTGACGGTCTGCGTCTACGCGTGTGACAACTGCATCCGGGTCGGATACTGATCCTGCTCCTGAGGCACTCGAACCGTTGTTTTTCGAAGCGGTACGTGTTGATTCGTCGCTGCCCTCGAAAACCCCGCTACAGCCCGATAGCACTGTCGCCAGCCCGCAGACGCTGTGGAGGAGGGTACGTCGGGTGGAGGGGACCATCGTGTAATTTCTCGCTTGTAATGTCAGGTATAAAATTCTCGTGGTTGCTCAAATCACATCAGACCATCTATAGCTGGGATCAGATGCGGACGCTGATGCCAGTAGACGCTGATACATTCATAAATGCCATCTTTACACATCTATACCGCCAGATATCACTCCATATATCGAGTATATAAAATCTGATTTCTGAATCTGAATGGTGGGCGCTCTGATAAACAGATATCGCCACGGACCGGTGAACAGACTACCTGATATCGCAACAAAACGGGTAAACCGGACCGATGCGTTCTGGCGATAATGGGGTCAGCGCAGTCGAAAGCCGCACAGTTGATCGAAACGTATGAACTGTCGTCGATGGGCGCGGAACTGAAACGCGCTTGGCTCGGAGAGAATGGGCAGCGACAGAGTCTACGTGACCTCGCTGATCGGTTCAACCAGGCCCTGCTTGTGGCTGCAATTCGGGATACGGGTATGGGTGTAACCGACGTCTCACGCGGCGACTTTCGCCTGCTCGCTGGCCCTGCCGGCCGTCGTCGGTGTCGGCGACGCGCTCGACACCGTTGAGGACGGAACAGAGGTCATTATCGACGGCGACAACGGAACCCTACTGATCAGTCCTGACGGCACCGAGCGGGCAGGGGCAACAAGCGACTCGGGGGCCGCTGTCGTCGATGAGTCTGTCGAAACCACTGACGGTCGACACATCGAAATGGCAACATATATTTGACAACCGGCGGAGCTGAAGCCCGGAGCAGAGCGGGAGCCGACAGCGTTGCCCTCTACCGAACCGAGTTCCTCTTTCTCGATCAGGAGACGCCACCGTCGGAAGACGAGCAGTACGAGGCGGTCCGCAAGGCGCTCGATACATTCCCAGATGGGCGCGTCGTTGTTCGGACGCTGGATATCGGTGGCGACAAGTGGATTCCCTATCTTGACCTACCAGACGAAGAGAACCCGTTCCTCGGCGAGCGCGGAATCCGGCGCTCACTCGCTCCGGATTCGGACCTGTTCGCCACGCAGTTCCGTGCGCTCCTGCACGCTGCTGCGGACGGGGCTGGAGACCTCGCCATCATGTTCCCGCTTGTGGCCACCGTCAAGGAACTCGATGCTGCACTCGACGCACTGGATGCAGCGGCGGCCGATCTTGATGGCCGCGACGCCGAGGCCGTTGATCCCGAAGTCGGCGTAATGATAGAAACACCGAGCGCCGCCCTCATCGCAGAGGAACTCGCCGCACGAGTCGATTTCCTCTCGATCGGACGAACGACCTCACACAGTACGTCATGGCTGCCAACCGCCAGAACGAGCGCGTCGGCGACCTGCACGATCCCACTCATCTGGGCGTCCTCCGCGCCATCGAGCAGACAGTCACCGCGGCCCACGCCGAAGACGCCTGGGTCGGAATGTGTGGAGAGATGGCCGGTGATCCAGAGTTGACGGAGCTCCTTGTTGGTCTCGGCCTCGACGAACTCAGCATGAGCGCCGTGACGATTCCGGAGGTCAAGACGGCCGTCAGCGAAACAGAGTACAGTTCCGCAAGCGAGCGCGGGGACCGCGCCCGACTTGCCGCAACGCGCAGCGAAGTATACCACACTAGACACATGAAACTCGTCGCAGTCACCTCCTGCCCGACTGGGATCGCACACAGTCAGATGGCAGCCGAGAACCTCGAACAGACAGCAGAAGAACAGGGCCACGATATCAAGGTCGAAGTTCAGGGAGCAATGGGTGCGGAAAACGAACTCTCCGATGAGGACGTTGCAGCCGCCGATGCGGCCATCATCGCCGCAGATACATCGGTGAGTCCGGACCGATTCAGTGGTGTCCCGCTAGTCGACGGAACCGTTAAAGACGCCGTTAACGACGCTGAAGGAATGGTCGCTGATGCGATTGCGGCTGCTGACGGCGACGCGCCGGCAACCGGGGGCAAAGGAGAGGATGCCGAGTCCACGAGTACTGAGTCCGATCAGCAGCGCCGCCGTGGCGGTGACCGTTCAAAGAGTTTCGTGGCCCGACTGAAGCGTCTGTTCAGTTGATTCGGAGCTATATCATGCCGACATAGGATATTTTTCGCCCGGTCCCTTCGGAGTGGGCAATTCCATCAGCTACGGAGCTAAGTAGAAAGTGGACAATCCAGTCTCAAATGCGGGATTGCGAATCGTCTGAAATGTCCTAAACCGGCCTTATCCGAGAGCCAAACCGTTGTATCTCATTGGCGGTTATGTCATCGTCACTCGAGAAGCCAGATATATCTCCACGGCTAGCTCCCGGGCTAAGAAGGTAGCCCAAAGCTGTTGCTCCTGACTCGGGACCGGATCGTAATTCCACTGTTTGTCGCTCCTGAGCAACGCCAAACTCGGGGAAGTATTCGGTCGTAGTGGTGCGAACGTCGTTGGTACCCAGCGGGTGAATACTTAGCAAGGGTGGATCATCGTCGGTGACTGTTCCGTGAAATACCCGTATTGTTCCAGACTCGTCGATTGTAACGCCAATATCTGGGTGGAAGTGGAGTCGGGAGATGCTTGGCTCGGTCTCAGTGTCGGGCCCGCGGAGTGTATCGCGAACAAGCCACCAGTCGTCCGCCGCAACGATTGCCCTGCTATGCTGATACGACGCCGGTGCATGTGGATCTGTCTCATATCGTCCGTTGAAAACCGTCGGGTCCGTATCCTCGTAGCGTACCGTCGGTTCCGTTCGCGCACCCATCAGATACTTTCCGCCGATCTCGATCGGTTCCGTATCGCCAACCTGGACTGTATTGTGTCCAGCAACACTTCTGACGTACTGTCGTCGTTCGTTGCTAGCATAATCATATACCCCAGTATCGGTAAGCACACGGTGTCCGTCAACCCAGAGTAAGACACTCAGCATATCGTTGTGAGAGTGGCCGGGTAAATGTGGAGGCCCGACGGGGCCACCGTCCACTAACAGACGTCCATGGTCTGTATCGAGCCAATAGTACCCTGACTCCCCGCTCGCTGGACTATGAGCCGGGGCTGGCCGGTCAGTAGGCTCGAATCCGGCAGCACCAGCATACTCCAAACAGTCCGTAAGCGGGAGCGCTTGACCAAACACGGCGTCGTTACACATCGGAATCTGTTCGTCCGGGGGACAGAGGTACCGCAGGTACGCGACGGCCTGCCTCGTCATCGCTGTCAGCCAAGTAGGGACTGTGCGATCACTGGCTGCCAGTACGGAGCACGCCGTCACGTATCTCGTTGTTACAATCGCGTGGTACATCGGCGACCGCTCGTAATGCCCGCCGTCAGAAAGGAACTGCTTAGCTCCTGTACGGCCAAGGATAGATATTCCATCTGAAATCCAGGACTGGTCAGACTCTGGGAAGGTGAGGCCGGCCATGAGCAGTGCGAGCCCGTTTTCGATGAGATGATTACCGCCGACATCACCCTCAACGTGATTTTCAAGGAAGGTCGAACTCCGATATATCTCTCGGGCAAGTGCCGCAATAAGTTTCTCTGGGACAGTTCCCTGCGTGCCCCCAGTTCGCCACGCGAGGTATCGCACGAGTGTTTGAATACGGAGTGATACTGCCCACGGTGTCCACGCATTTCGAAGGTACCCCGGCTGACCGATTTCGATACTGTCGGCCCAGTCCCGTACCCACTGGTCGAACACCTCGACAACCCTGTCGGGGGCGGACTGCGGGCCTTTGAATCCCAGCGTCGCCCATCGGAGGGGGTCGAACGCATATAGTTTCAGCGGCCAGAGTAGCGGATAGTCGTCAAATCGGTCGTCAAACCAGTGAGGGAGATCCGGCGACCGAAGCTGTATCGACCTGTTGAGGAAGGTCAGGTTGCCGTCTGCCGCCTGGCGGCTCCGTTGCTGGAACGTCTGGACGGTTGCCTCCGAGAGTTCGCCCTGAAGTAGGTCAAGGTCAGCTTTGACCGGAGTGGTTGCCACCGAAAGGGTCTGAGGGATCGCGGCGTCGTATCGCCCATCGAAGTCGAGTGGGAGTCGCGTGAGTACGGAGTTACGGGTCGTCCGCTCAGCCATTCCAAGTACCTGAGCAGGCTCCAACTGTGTGAGTGTGTGTCCGTACAACCTGACCGCTTTCGGAAGCGCCTGAAGGTGCTCAGTCATCTTCAATACATGGGGCCGTGTACGGTTCTTGTCGTTTACTTGTTGTCAATGTCCGAAACACCTCTCCAAGTCGGTCCGCGATGGCCTGCCGGTCGTACCCCGCGGATACGACTTGGAGCCCATCTCGACCCATTGCCACCCGCTGTTCGGGGTTTTCGAGGAGACTGTCAATCGCTGCCGCAATACTCTCGGGTTCAGGCTCTGTGTGGATACCTGCGTCTGTATCCGTCGCAAACCGCTTGATTTCCCCTCTACCAGTGACGACGACAGGTAGCGAGCACGCCATGTACTCGTAGAGTTTCGTGGGTATCGCGTAGTCCAGCTCTGGGCTGTCTTTTATCGGGGCCAGTCCGACAGTTGCGCTATCAAGAATCTCCGGAATTCGTCCACGGTCCACCAGTCCAACAAATTCTACGCGGTCTTCAAGACCAAGTCTATCTGTCATACTCTTGAGCCGAGACACCTCGTCCCCATCACCGACCAACTGGAGCACGGCATCATCGCTTGAAACGTGCTGCATTGCCCGGATACACGGTTCAAGTGCCTGTGCGCTTCCGATATTCCCGGTGTATACTATTCGCGAGTGGTTGCCTTCAGTGGTAGATACCGAGGAGAAGCGGTCGGTGTCCACACCGTTTGGGACGACCCGAACCCGTTCCCGGAGATCGGTGCCATACGTGTCAGCGACCGCATCTCCGAGTGTCTCAGTCGTTACCGTAATGCGATCAGCGGAGTGTAACGCGAGGCGCTGGAAGGTGCGACCAGCTTTTACTAGTGGACTGTCTGCTGTAATGTATCCAAGAGCAATCGAGTTCTCAATCCACAGATCCCGGACATCAATTACCCAGGGATTCCCAATGGCAGCAGCCACAAGTCCGGGGAACCCGGTAGTGATTGGTGGCGTAGATGTCATGACAACGTCGTACTGCCGGAAGTTCATGACTAACCAGAGTGCCGCATGCAGTGCGAATATAAGATAATAAGGGAGTCGGCGGAGCAGAGAGGGATTCTCTCTCTGTGGCTGCCACGTCCACAGACGGTGGACAACCACCCCGTTATCGTGTTCTGTCTGCTTGCGCTTCCAAGTCCGTTCGAAGTTCCCCGGTGGGTAGCAGAGGGACGGCGCCAGAACGGTCACATCAAAGTCATCATCCAGATTAACGGCTGTGTCGTGGATTCTGGATGCATTGCCTCCCTTTTCAGGAGGATACCGCTGAGAGACGATAACACAGTCAGTCGTCATCGAAACAAAGTGTGTACGCCGACTGTCCTGGTCTCAGATGCTTCGCTCGCAATCTTGATGATGGTACCGCGTCAACTGGCCTATCGATACTCATCGACATCCAATCGTTCCACTGTATCTCTGACGGGAGTATTAGTATACGTCCGATACTCCTGAGACATTCTGACGATGAGTCCGTTATATGCCCACTTGGAATTGCTCTATCTCGGTCTGTGGCAGGGCTTTGATTCGAGTAAGTCAGTTAACTATCGGTATCCAGCCGGGGCAGCACCCTAAACTACATTAACTCGCTCTGCCCGATCAAGTAATTACACTCTACTCTAAGTATGATATAATTACCATATTCCATCTGACTGTCTTATGTATTGAGAAGGTATGTTCTAGGGAATTAGTTGGTAATTACTTCAACTGAATGGGCAATCGAAGTGCATGTAATATGGCTATACCATGCGAGAACAGCTAATTAGCATATACCTACTTCAGTCATATGTGTATGTTCGATAAGCACGAACCGACTGCTAGCGACAAGAAGACTACAGGCCGTTCAAGCACTCTTACCACAAGTAAAAGAGGGAAAGGACATCTTAACAGGCGTTCTTTCTTCCAGTTCGGGCTAACAGCCATAACCGCAGCCATTGGAGTTGGAAGTTTAGGTGCAAGTACCTCATTCGGTCAGGAGAGCAACACCCACACGACGGACTTTAGTGAGTACGTATAGTAGAAACGGAATGACCCTTAATTTTACTAGTCAGTCCGTCCCCAGAGCGAGGCAAATTCGCGTTTTAAGATAGTACAATACTTCCCGGGTGCGTGAGTCACAAACGAACAGGAGAGTTCAGGGCGTCTACAGGGATATCGTTCGCTTATCATTACAGCAGACTTATGCTATTCAGTTCGCTTCATGAAAGAGTCGGATAGTTCAGGGTTCGGCATACCTCGACATTCCAGACAACCGAATGAGGCATGGTTAAGATTATTATTTGAGGTTTGAAAGAATGTGGCTGGGCTCCCTCTAAAAGAACTGAGAGAAATAGGATTGAGGGCTTCGTTCAAGCTTCTCTGTAGGAAGCTTATACTAATGTTCTGAGGATATCTCCATGAGACGAGAGCAATGATCATGTTCCTCCATCGTTGGTACCACTCCATTCGATCCAATCTACCGGGTACTACCACTCTTGTATCTCAGTCATGACAAGTGGATCCGGGGTGATCAGCCGTCGCAGACTTATCGCTTCCATCGGAAGTATCGTGGCTGTCATCTTTGGCGTCCTCTACACTTGGCTACCAGGTTTCGATAGGGGTGATGGACCACCAGACGGTAACAGAACTAAAACTCCTGCGAAAGCGTCGGCTCAGCAGACTACAACGCCAACACGACCAGATGATGAACTCGACGTAGCCCAAGATGCCGAGAATATCAGTGACTACGGTTCGGAGCCAAATCCGAATGATCCCAGCGTGGCAGCAGCGAGGCGAAACCTCAACGCTATTCTCAAGGCTGCAAAGGCTGCCGGCCAGGGTGGAACAATATTTGTTCCTGAAGGAGAATACTATTTTGGCCGCGACGATTCAGGCTATAGCCCGTACGTGGAGTTCGGTGGAACTGTGCCTGCTGGTATTTCTATTGTCGGAGAGGGAGCAAACAAGTCAACGCTGGCAATTACCGGACACGCTTCTGCTGAGAACCGTCCGAATCAGAGCGGGTTTATTTGGTACGACGGATACGATCACGGGACCGTCGAGATCACGGACATTAAGTTGGACGGTAACTACGAAAACGTCAGCGGACTGGCAGAGAACAATGGAGGCTCTTGGGGCCTCCAAATGTCAGAACGTGGAGAGTTCCACCTCAAGGGTGCGTGGATTCGAGGCTGGCATTTAGCGGGGGTCCGTGGTCGTGCTGTCCTCAGATCAGTCACGAACTGTACGTTCCAAGACAACGGAATCGGGCGCCACAACGCGACCGACGGAACGTCAAACTCCCATCATATATCTGTCCGACCACAAGCGGGCGACGAGTTTACTGTTGAGGACAGTTGCTTCATCGACTGTGCCGGAAATGCGGTCAATATTAGATTTGGCGATGGAGTCACCAAGCTCCACAACTGTTATATTAGCGGTACGGGGTCAGGTCTATGTAAAATGTCTGCGGGTAAGATCGTGGAGCTGAAGAACATCTACCACAGAGCGAATACCCCCTCTCTCGAACAGAAAGTGGATAAGCGGGACATCGGGCCTGATTTCCACGGTCGGTTTTTCATTAATAACCTTGGAAACCGAGGAACGACACCGACCACCGTCATCATGGAGAACGTACTCTCCAGAGATATGTCTGATTACGCGTTCCAAGCACAGGATGCCATTGGAGATGGTCCAATGGACGTGATATGGAAGGGAGATATGATTTCAATTTATAACACCAATCGCGCTCGGGACGATGCAGTCATTCGCGACCATGGCGCTGGAGAGTTCTCCAACATCGACATTGGTCGACTATCAATACACAATTCAGAGGCCAAGGCATTCATGTTAACGAACTCTCAAGGCACGATAGATACGTTCAGCCACTCCAGTACAGATGGCGTTGGGAATGCAGGAGATGTTGTCATCAACGCAAACAACCAAGGCCAAGATCGGTTCAGTCCAGCGGTTCCCGGCATAGAGGAGGTAGGAGTGGGGCCGATCACCTCCGATGACGACGTAACGGCAGATGTAGGTAGTAAGTAGGACAGATCCAACTCCTGTTCGTTATATTGCTTATGCAGATGTATACTGGATCAAGAGAGCCAGCATAGAGTAGCCACGAAAAGCCAGTGTCGGTACACCCAGTTATGAAACTCAGCCAATGGTGCCTTCTTGCTATGCCCCTCGTATTCTGGTTCCGTTAGCCAGATATATCCTGACGTCACCGTTATCGTAGGATCGATCAACTGTTCTGTCCCGATTAAAGCGCTGGAAATCCTGTGACGTATATTTCCATCTCTGCGGGTAATCCGGGTACGTCTCCTGATAGAAGATGCGGCCTTTTCTGTTGATCATTATGTACTTATCGCTACCGTAGTTCTGACCGAAGTACTTAGTAGTTGTATAATTGAAATGTGCAGGGAGGAATACCTCCCAAAATGGCAACCCTTTCCTCACACCGTGTTCTGCGTGGTGGAACCGTCGGTATTCTATATCGAAGTGATAGAGCTCCCTATTTCCGGTCTCGTGTTCGGTGAGCCACTGGCTACCCTCGACTTCCATCGCTGTGACCTGATCGTTAGTCATTCCTGACAGCGGTGAAGGAAACAGTGTGAGTGTGGACAGTACGACGAGTATCAATAGTGCAAGAGTAACTGTTTGCTTTGCACTGTGGGCAAGCAACGATTGATTGGGTCGCCCAAGACGACTCTTAATTATATGGAACAGAGGTCCAAGCAGAACCACTGCACCGATTTTGGCCACCTGCCAAGGACGCTCTTGGGTGACGATCAAGTCGAGAAGAAGGAATAAGAGCCCAACAGATCCGAACACGCACACAACTGTACCCATTGTGGCGGTCCGCGTGTCCAGCGCGTATCGTTTTTTAAGACCAAGTAGGAGAGCTACTCCGAACAAGCCGCCGCCAAGACCAAACAGTACCATTTCGGTCCCAAACCTGAACGTAATGAACTGAACAATATCGATCAGGGACGGTGTGGCCTCCTGTGCGGTCTGGGCATACGCCTGAACGGGTGCATCGTTGCTCCCTGATCCAAAGAGGACACGATAGATAGTATCGAACCGCAGTATAACTCCGGGGAAGTTAGAGTACCAACCCGCGATAACCGCAAGCGAGAAGCCAAAAGCGCTTGTCGGGCTCTGATAGATCGTCTGTATTTTTGGGGAATACTGAACAGTGTAATACAGCAGAAAGATGCCTGTAACGAATACAGCGGTTAGCGGGTGATAGAGGAGAATACCCACAAGTGAAAGTACCAGAATCGCTCTAATTGCGGGAGCAGGATTCCGCTGACTCTTAAAAAAGAGATACAGAACAACCGGGATCAATAGGATGCTAAAATCGAACGGACGAAACAGCAGATGGCTGTAGCCAAGTATCGGTAACAGGACAAAAGGAAGCCCCAGAAGGAAACCCCTTCTAGAATCGGTCACCTGAAACAAAAGGGAAACCATTCCTCCAAAATATACTGCGGAGAAAATTACTGGTGTTAGCATCGCTAATGTCATAGCCTTCAGTCCAGTAGCGTCGGCAGTAGCGAGTACAAGCAGGTGAGCCAGAGGATAGATGTTAGCCCCCGTAGTGCCTGTGTTGACGATGTCCTGTACGTATCCGAGATGCGTCAGCGGGTCGGCATCACCGTACATTACATATCCCCGTATGAGGGGCATCAACAGCAGTAACGCGTCGGTAGCCAGCATAAGCGAAGCACCGAAGACCCATGACCGTTCGTTCGGGTTCCCAACACTTCTAAAGATCAACAGCGAGCCGGCAAACAGAGACCCAATGATACAGCCCCAGAATGAAGCGGGATATGAGTCATAGAGCGATATCTCGTACTCAGTAGCCTGCGGGGAAATTACCACAATGGCCGTTGATATCAAGAGTAGCAGGACGCCGACGACAGCAATGGCTTCCGTAGTTCGCGAATGAGTGAAAACGGTCTGCTCAGAGTTCTCACTCATGAATTATCACCTACAGGCATTACTCAACGAATGGATATCCCTAACGACCGGTCCAGTATTCATCGAGAACGTAGACATCATTTGGATTATACGCCCATAGAATAGTCTATATCATTGTTAGTGCGCTCCTAACCCGTTCTGGATCACATACCTCATACTATAGCGTTATATTTGCTCCTCTCAAAAGATACAAACAGATATCCACGGCCCACACAGATTACGTTGCGGACGAGACGAAAGACAGTATGTGCCGCTATTAGACGCTCACAGATTTCGTTGTAGAGACAGACGCCCCGTTACTATTGACCACTGTGAGTGCGATGCTGTAGTTACTCCCGGTAACCTGATCAAGATTGAACATATCGATATCCGAGGCTGTATTTCCGCTGACATCCCACTGGACGCTCTCTACCACAGTATCTGAATCAGCGACATCAATGTCAACCGACCGGAGTTCGCTATCACTACTGTGCACGTCCCACACAACAGTGATATTAGCTCTACCGTCACCTTTTTGCGATTCAGAGACGCTGAAACGTCCGATTTGTGGCTTCAATCCGTCTCCCGATGCGGACTCTGACGCAGTAGCAGACGTCCCGTTTCCACTACTGTCTGTTGCGGTCAGCACAATGGTATACTCATTTCCGGTACCGGCGTCCCCACTCGCTTGTAACTCAGTTGTTCCGGTAGCCGAGCCACCCGAAACATCAAGACTCGTCGTATCTTCCTGTTCGTCGTTAGTTTCATCGTACAGGCCCAGGTCGACAGTTGAGAGATCGCTGTCAGAATCGTTAACTTCCCAGTCGATCGCAAAGACCGCTTCCGTACTGTCGGTCTCGATCTCTGAAACCGATAGACCGCTGACAACAGGGCTGGTGCCACTGTTGTCAGTGGTAACGCTGATGCTACTGGAGTCGGTGTTCCCAGCTGAATCAGTCACCGTGGCATCAAGCGTGTGGGTTCCGTCTGATAATTCCGTGGTATCCCAGGTGTCTTCATAGTATCCCGTGTCTCCGTTGAACGACGCAGATGACCACGTATTACCGTCAGTGCGGTACTTCACGTTGGGAGAGCCAGCAGCGTCTTCGGCATCAGTTGCACTGATTTGCAGAGTGACTGTCCCGTCGACCGTCCCACCAGACTGGGGCTGTTGCCACGCAATCTCCGGTCTGGCGTCATCAAGTCTGGCTGGTTCACCGCTGGTGCCAACGCTGAGGAAGTCAAACATTTGAACGGTACTCGACCAAGACCCGATCCCAGTCCATCCCGGACCGGTGACATCCCCATCAGTTACGTCTATGTCCCACGAATCGGGCTCGGTTGTCCCGTAACTCCAGTTTTTGGCCTGTACAGATGAGCCATTGATGCGGAGCCGAAGGTAGCTCCATTCATCAAGGGGATTTGAATTGGCCATAGTTTCGCCGATTGTGGTCTGTGACCCATTGAAATCCTTCTCAACTCGGAGTTTGATGCTGCCATTGCTCCGAACAAACCACGCCGAATAACCGACCATGTTTCCGCTGGCATCAGTGCCCCCCCGCCCGATCAAACGGCACCAGCCATCGCCGCCGTTGTCTTCCGAGCCGACACGAACCAGTCCGAGTACCTCGGTATCCGTATGTTCTCCGACATCGTCCCAGGACAGTGCATGCGAGTTGACCGAGCTGGCACTGAACTCCATATATGCATTGCCTGTGTTTGAATCACTCGACACAACTGACCAATCCGAGGAGTCACCGTCCCACCGCGCTGTCCAGTCTGGGAGGCTGTTCTGTGAGCCGTCTGCAGTTTCGGTCGTAGTCGTTTCTTCCTCTGTACTGCTCTGGCTCTTTGCACCCACCTCGTCCTCGCTTGGGACATCCACATTCAGAGGGTTCCCTCCAGAGAGATGACTGCCAACATTAATGCCTCCCGTGCTTCCGACGCTGCCGACGTTACCCGTTGATAGCGTGGCAATAGAACCGTACGAGTCCTCAGTTTCAAACACCTTTGCATCAGTGTCGTGAACCGATAACTCGCCAACATCAACGTTCTTGAACGCTGCCCCCTGTCGGTCGCGGATGACCTCATCATCAGTGTACATGTTCGAACCGGCGAACGCGATTCTATCACCGATCCACGTGATATCGGATGGGCCGCCCAAGGAATCACGGACTTGGAATGCATACGAAGTGTGGTTCTTCGTTGATACTTGTTCCATATCCAGCGTCACGCTGGTGTCCCCGCGATCACCCAGACTCTGGATGAAGTGTCGACCCAGGAATCCATCGTTTGGCTCGTCTGGGAGCAGCGATTCCAGTTCCGCTGTGTATGCTGTGTGGTTGATACGGCGCAGTGTAACCCTCTCTCCGGCAGAGAGCTTGAGGAACTGACTACCTGTCCCAGCGGCGTACACGTTCCGGATACGATAGGTTCCGTCACCATATCGAATGTTTATCGCACTACCTGGACAGTTCTTTATCTTACAGTTTTCGATGACAGTGGTGCTGCCTTTTGGCGTCTGTAGTGAGTCAAACGGGTGTGTATTTGATCCGCTGTCGTTGTGATATTCGATACCAATCCGGTCGAGGGTACAGTATCTCGCGGATGAGAGGTACTGTCTACATCTAATACCTCGCGTATAGGTGTCCGTAATCCGAACGTTGTACAGCGAGAACGACAAGGAGTCACCGGCGAGCGAGAACCCATCTGCTCCGCCGCTGTACTGATTGAGGTCACCCAGCTTGGGAGCGTTTACGTCCAGCGTAAGGCCGCGAATCTCAACATCGCCATGGTCCGCGTCCCCATCGTAAATAAATGCTGTCTGGTTCGATATAACTGCGGGATCCATGTGCTCAGTCACTGCAAGTGTGGACTTATCAGGCCCCTCACCGTAGACTGAGATGCCGCGTGGCTGACTTCCCCCTAGTTCTATCAGGGAGTATACATCCTCGCTACCGAAGTAGTAGGTTCCCTCCGGAACAAAAATAGACCCGTTCGGCCCAGCAGCGTCCATGGCACTGTGGAGCGCGTTTAGAACCTCTTGAGCGTCTGAGAGGCTTGGATCGTTCGGGTTGTAATCGCGACCAATACCGTGGTTGGTGACATCTTCGGCACTGTCAGGCACGTAGGCTGGTCTAGTCATTGGAGGCCGCTCCAGTCAGTCTCTGCAGATATATCTGCCCCGGTGGTAGAGGGCGTCCATGCACCGGCAGTAGTGGTTGCAGTCATTCCATGTGTATCGCTTACAACCGAGTTCATCCTTACCGTTTCACATTCGGTAAATTGATTCCTAATTGCTTTTTTCGGAACAGTGTAGACGTTTCTAGCCAATTTTGTGTTACCCACCTCAGACTGACCTCCTGCTCTGGTAATAGCCTCTTTCGAAGAGTAGTTCGCTCTTAACATGCTGTACCAGATTCGACCCGACTATGGTATTATGGATTGTTACTTTATATTGATATCTGGTTGTTGGATACAAAACTTTGCGAACGGCATACGTACCAGTTCATAGTCTCAACACTGATGTACGATTGCAAGTCGCCAGAGCGAGTAATTCGCCTTTTACTGATCGGTGAAGAGAAACCTCATATATAGCCAAGTTGCTTCAGACGATCTTCAACGTCTGATTTCGATGGTTCTTCCTGTTCTGTAACGCTTGCGCACGGGCTGCTGGTTTTGTGGTCTGTGGCAGACGTAACTGCCCACGGGACCTTTTTGAGATGGGGATGGGGTATCCCTTCCGGATGTCCATATTGGTTCATCTCTCCAAACAGTTCACCGTGGTCAGCAGTGATAGCAACCCGCTCCGCATCTATGTTACTGAGCAGGCGACGAATTGAGCCAAGGACTAGTCGAAGGTTATCCAGATAATTGTCCCAGGCCTCTTGCTTTGAGATTTCCCCACGCTCGATGGCTTCCCATGGATGATCCTCAGCATCAGTAATATCCCGCTGCTCCCTGTATGCGGATGCCACGTGTGGACGGTGTGGCTGATAGTAGTGCAGAATCATCTGTTCGAAGTCAAGCTTTCGTCCCGCAAGGATTGCTTGGTCAGTCACGATATTCGGTGGGATCGTGTCGAAGTAGTCTTCGTACCTATGGTGACGAGACAGTTGTTTCAAGAACTTGAACTGGCTTTCGTCCACTACGTTCCAATCTGCCCAAGTAACCGGCGTAACGTACTTTCGCGGTGGCCGTTTCCCCCCTTCAAACGTCGGCTGTGTATGCGGATTCGTGGATATATATACTGTGTCGGAGATCTCGTCTGCGTGTTCCTGAGTAAATGTTTTACATAACCACTCATGGGATGAGCTGCCTGTGGACCACACGCTATCAACCCTGTCAATGAACTCGAACTCAGGTGCGACTTCCCGCAACGCATCTACCCGACAGGCGTCCAGTACGATCAGTAAATCCCACTCCTCTTCATAAATGTTCGTACCCAAAGGGTACTGAGTGGTCAGTGAGAAGTATAGTCCATTATAAGCACCACCTAGAAAATACCGGAGACCCTCCTCCCCCCCATCTACCTGACCTCCCGTAAGGGTACGTAGCCACTCGCGTATATTCGTCCTCACAGTACGGACTTTCGCAGTAGATAGTATAGTTATAATTCTTCTACCTGCAGTACCGTGAGTGGACTACTCCAGATATAGTTACGCAGGTAATATCCATCTGGTAAATAGATAGTAAACTGTATTTTATTTTTACTTATCTGCTTTCAACATATGAGATACCAAACAGGACAGCCAGTACCGGATGCATACTTATTGAGACTTACTGCCAGTTAGTATTTATGTACGATGCGGTCGTAAGCGCAATGAACCACCCAGACCCCTTCAATCCATACATGGGGCTGTTCAATTTCCGCTCCATCAGGGCACTCAGTATGACCGGTACTGGTATAGATGTAGTTACTCCTCGTCCCAGAGCGCCTCCGGTGGGTCCCTACTCCGAGTTCGGTGACATACCGAGCCAACATGATTACAGCTCTCATGAGGTCCATTATCCCAGATTTCTCTACTTATTACCACAGAAAATATTCAAATATACGCTGTCGTCACGATCGTTTTCGGAAATGCTTCCGGAGTATATCTCATCGAACTTCGAGACGCCGGATATCTGCCATGCTGGTCACATTCATTACGATGGTTACGGGTTAGTGCCATACTGTCGGAGCAACGAGATTCCGCTGACAGTCATGGGGCGTGGAAAGATTTTGAATAACTTCTATGATCTTTCGCAGGTCAGCCGAAGAAAAATCAGAGAGACTCTCAATTACGCGGAGGGTATCTTTTGTGTAAGTGAATCGCTCGCACGTATCGCTAACGGTATCACCGAAACACCGAAAGCTACTGTACTCCCAAACGGCGCGAATCCAACGCGGTATCCGACGGACAACGAGGAAGCGATTCGACAAGAACTGGGAATTGATCGAGATACTACACTAATCATGTTCTGTGGCGGGTACACGGAACGGAAAGGAATCAACGAGATTTGTGAAGCTCTGGATGAGATTCATAGCGATGACGTAGCGTTTGTTTTTGTCGGTCATTACGGTGACCTTCGTACAGACCTCATCAGTGAACTCAAAGCTAGCCACCACGAGAACTATCGGGTCCTCTGGGAAGTCCCGCCGCTGGGTCTCCGGCGATGGTTCGCTGTTGCCGACATTTTTATGCTCCCAAGCCACGCAGAAGGTCGACCCAACACGATATACGAGTCAATGGCAAGCGAAACCGCGGTTGTCGCCTCCGATGTATCCGGTATCCCGGAGCAGGTTGTAGACGGTGAAACAGGCCTCTTGATCCCAAAGAAAGACTCCAATGGGCTTGCCACCGCTCTGAACAGCCTCATCAACAACCCTTCAGAGCGAGAGCGGATGGGAACAAACGGTAAGAAACGACTGGTATCGAAGGGATGGACGTGGGAAGCACACGGGAAGCAACTTGCAGACCTCCACGAATCGATCATCGATAACGGCCAGCTCCCCTCGGCTGAAGTCCTGGACTAGTGCCCGGCAGGTAGCTGTTAGGCTGTGAAGACGTGTTCTCCGAGGAACCGCTCGTACTCATTAAACACAGGTCGCGGGGAGAAGTCGTCGGCGCGAGAGCGCAACCGATCAGCATCAGGAGGGTCAGCAAGCGTATCACAAACTGCATTGGCCAACCCATTCATATTATCCACTGGGACAAGTGTCCCATACTTTCCATCGGAGAGAATCTCTCTGGGGCCGCTCGGACAGTCCGTTGACACGATTGGACAGCCAACCGCCAAACACTCGATCAGGACTGTCGGTAGCCCTTCATACCGAGATGAGAGGAGAAAAGCATCTGATTTTGCCATATACCGATACGGATTATCGACGAATCCGGGAAGAGACACCACATCTGACAGCCCCAGTCGCTCGACTGTCGCCTGGACTTTCTCTCGGCACGGTCCTTTTCCCGCAATGATGGCACGTGCATTCGAGTTTCTATTGGCTACCGTCTCGAACGCACGAACCCATCCATCCAGATTCTTTTGACCTGCGTGTCGCCCAACGAATAGGACGACATCCCGGTCATTACTTTCTACCCACTCGTGCTCAACTGTTTGGCCGGCCCGCTCACGAATCTGTTCGACGTCCACCGGGTTGTAGAGGACTGAAATATCCGATCGTTCGACTGGAGTTCTGTCAGCGAGGCTGTCCGCGACGCCCTCGGAAACACTGACGATTTGATCCGAGGCGGGGTAAAGCCGGGGAACGATTCGTCTGACAATCTGGTCCTTCGGTGTCGCCTCAACCTCATGTCCGAATGCAGAGTGCTGTGTCGGAATCACCGTAGTATCGACGTCAAGGAACCTATTGATAGCGAGCGACACAATGCTTGGGTGTTCAAGATGGGGAAACAGCGCTGCCGGCTTGTGCTTATTTAGGTATGTAACTAGAAACGGCAGATGTGCGGCTACCCCGACAACTGGCGTCTTCGATGGTGGAAGCTCAACGATAGAGACCTGTTCGGAAAGCTCCGACCGGAGCTCACCGCTCGCTCGTGACAGCAGAAGGTCAATATTATAACCTCGGTCGGCCAGTCCGTTTGCGATAGTGATTGCGACTTGCTCTGCGCCACCGACGGAGAGGTCCGGAATAAAGAACGCCAGCAGTGGTCGGTCACCGTCCGTCGCAACCGAAATATTTTGTTCAGCTACGGGTGAGACTGTAGAACCATCACCATCTGAAAGCGTCGGCTCGTCCATTATGATGTTGGACCCGTCAGATAGTCTTTGTTAGTCACTGGGTTCCAAACTTGACACCGAAACACGTTATCATTTTGAAGGGACGGTCTCTGTCAGCTTCCGACGTAAGGACGCAGCCATCTCGTAGGTCCGCTCTCCTCCCAAGGAGGGGAGTAGGTGAGGGTGGACAGGGCGGTAGAGTGGGTTAGCAAAGAAGGCCAGTAAGAAATACTTACGGGCTTCGCCGTATCGCCCTGCACGTATCGCTGACCGTGCCAACGAGCGTCGCATGGACGCGAGAAAGGTCCGTTCGTAGTATTTCCCGTGCTCCGCTGCAAGGCCACCATGCTTCTCGATAAATAGGGGATAGGCGATATCTCGCTTCTGTTCGAAGTTCGCTGTGATGCTATCCTCTCGTCCAGTTTGGCGATACGTAAGCGTCTCTGTGACCGGTTGGAACTCGCAAGACTGTGCGAGCCGGAAGAACCACTCACGATCCTGCCACGCCGGAAATCTCTCGTCGGGGAGTCCGGCATCGGAAATTGCCTCAGTGTCGACTAGAACCGAAGAAAACTGTCCGAAGTTTGTGCCAGTCAACAAGTCGGTAACCACATGTCCCGCCGCAGTCGGGGTTGAAATCGTTGTTCCAGCCGCGCTTTCTCGTTTGACCCATGTGTAAATGACTCCGGTTTCGGGTGATGATTCGCTGAACCGATCCACCTGCTTCCTGAGCTTTGTCTCTTTCCACCGGTCATCATCGTCGAGAAACGCAACATAATCGCCGTTTGAAGCCCTGATACCTGTATTTCGGGCGGCATTTGCCCCCCTGTTTTCTTCGTGTCGGACTACTTCCGTACGCTTGTCCTTCAAAATATCTTCGGGTAGTGTCGTCGCTACCGGTGTCGGTGATCCGTCATCAATGACGAGTAGTTCGATCCGCTCATACTGTTGATTAAGCACACTGTTAATTGCGGCTGGCAGGTGTTCATCTCTTCCATAGGTGGGTATTACGACACTCACAAGCGGATTCTCGCCGTCCGTGTGACGTTCCACGGGCATATTAATTTTAATTATACCTCGTGTGCCATCATATTTAAGTACAACATTGCTACCGGACAGATAGAAGAGATTTCTGGACAGAGTGCTACATCCCAAGGTGGTAGATCTGATTTGAGATTATACAGAGAACATTTTGACCCAGTTACGGGATAGATGCTACGTAGTCAACGAAACAACGTATCGGTAGTCGGTGTCTTATCGGCCAAAGCCATACCGTTTCAGGGGAATTACTATTTGGCAGGTCCCATTATGTCGTAGCACGCAATCCATATGTCAATGACGAAGTGGGTTTCATCCATGTCGATTTCAGGACCTAACCAGAGTCGGTTCCAGTGGTTTCTCATCTCGTTCGTGACTCTTGGAACCATCTCGCTAGTCACCCTCTGGGCCGCTAATATTACTAGCATTCGAGTATACTTTGTCGGACTGTTTCTGACTCTGCTGGTAACCAGTGAGGTGTTCCCGCCGTTGGCAGACAAGCAGTGGTGGCGTGGGCTACAGCTCGTCAAACTCGTCGGTTGGCTTATTACTCTTTCTCTCCTATTTAAGCGGGTCAGTGCAGTGGTCTAACCCCTTTCGAGTTTCTGAAGCGAGACGTGACAGGGGGGTTTGATAACAGCTTTATATGGGGTGTGAGCCAATGCTGTCAGCCATTGGTGACAGTAACCCAGAGATGCGTGCGGCGGTACGCGTTCTCAGGACGGGGATTCGCCCCGACTGGTGCGTCGTTGCGGTAGAGCAGATATGAGATTCGAATGTTCTCACCGACTAGCGTGGGGGTGATTTCGTGCGAGCGCTTGAGCGTTTCACCTGCCGCGACACGGTTCTTGAACCGATCAATTCGTGCGGTGGCTAGGACAGTGCCGTTCTCGATTTTCTGAGCAACGACAACAATTGTGTAATTCAGCTCTTGGCCTTCATGATTGCCGATAGTGACCTGAACAGTCCGCGAACTGCCGAGCGGAATCTGTGACGGATACTCAGCGGCAACAGGTTCTCCGTTGGCGGATTCCGTTACCAGCGCGAACTCAGTGAACTGTTCACCCCGTTCCGCCGATATGGCCGCGTAGCCGATCCCGGAACCAGAGACAAGAAGACCCAGTATAAGCAGGATGTATAGTGTCGAGACACTTCCAGAAGGGTTCAGAGACACTCGGCTCTGTACAGTTGTCCCCCACCGCAAGGGACTGAAACGCTCATCTGATGGCACCCGCATCCGTCGGATCGTTGCGGCAATCGTGAAGATGGCAGTCGTTATTCCGATAGAGAGTTGGTACGGTCCGGTGGTCGAACCAGGCGAAAGCAAGACTAGTCCGAGCCCCAGTAGTGGAACTATACAGACACTACTCCCGACTGCAAGGACGAGTCGTTCACCGACAGAAATTCGTCCCACTTGGCCATCAGATGATCCATCGGTCTCAGTAGAACTGCGTGGGAATAAAAGCGCAACGAGAGCGTATCCTGGTGCAATAAGTATCGCTACCAACCCCAGAAAGGCCCCTACAGATGAGTCTTTGACATACCCTTGGGCAGCAGCGAGATGCCAGAGGCCGAGGAGCCCGACTAGCAGAAGATCGATCGGGAGCGTCTCCGTCTCAATGTTCGCATCTGCGTCAGTAGCCATTATCACTCGATGAGAGCGTAGTAGTAAAATTAGACAGTTACTACCAGTGCATGTAACTGATCAGTGTCAAACGGAGTCGTCCGCAATCTCTTCGAAAAGTCTGTCTGGGTTGAGAGCACGCTGTCTCCACTTGGCAAGTTTCCGCTGACAAAGTAGCTATTCACAACACCCTCATCCAGTTGTACATGACTGGGTCGTTGGTCCCCTATCTCTGTCAAACAGATCGTTGAGCGTACGGTCAATTCGCCCTCAGGAAGACACGTGAGTCGGCGCCGTGCGGACAGTGGGTACCGGCGCTGGTCACTCAGGGGCTGTGACTGTTTCTCTGGCAGGGAGTTCCGGAACCGCATCGAGAATTTGAACGGCGGCTGTTCCATCGCCGAAAGGCGTTTCCCACTCTCCAGCCTTTCCACGCATTTGTGTCGCCGCCGCAGTGATACTACTCGGCTCCCGGCCGGCAACGCAGTTTGCACCGACAAATGCCGTCTCAGGACGTTCAGTGCCATACCTGAGCGTCACACACGGTGTCCCGAGGATGCTTGTTTCCTCCTGGACACCACCTGAGTCGGTGAACACTAGGTCCGCTGTACTCTCTAGCCGGAGAAAATCGAAGAAGCCCAGTGGTTCGATGAGGCGAACTTGATCGGGGACTGCAATACCGAACTCTTCGAGACGGTCCTCCGCTCGGGGATGGATCGGGTAGATGGCTTCCTGTTCCGCTTGAACGCTTGCCCGTGCAACGCCGCTGAGAATCCGCTCGAACGCTTCCCGGTCGTCAACTGTTTCCGCCCGGTGAGCGGTCAAGAGGTCGAACTGGCCGTCGGAAACGCCGAGTTCACTCAGAATCCGACTTTTGTTTGCAGCCTCATCATCATAGATTTCAACTGCATCGACGATCGTATTCCCAGTAACAGTGATACGGTCCGCAGGGATCCCTTCGTCGCGGAGTAACGCTGCTGTCTCGGCGGTCGGTGGGAAAAGGTAATCAGAGATGTGATCAATGATGACGCGGTTCGTCTCTTCAGGCATATCGTCATCGAAACTTCGAAGCCCGGCTTCGACGTGAGCCACGTCGACATCCATCTTACTCCCTGCGAGTGCACCCGCGAGAGTCGAGTTCGTATCCCCTTGGACAAATACCACTGTGGGCTCGGTATCCTGAAGTTCTTCTTCAATGCCAGCGAGCATCGCACCAGTTTGTGCCCCGTGATCGTCAGATCCGACTTCGAGGTTCGTATCTGGGGGTGATAACCCGAGTTGTCGGAAAAAGACAGTATCCAGCGAGTCTGAATAATGCTGACCAGTATGGACAATGTGTGTGTTGACACCACGCCGATGGCACTCCTGAATTACCGGGGCTAGCTTGATAATCTCGGGACGCGTCCCAAGAACGAACCCCACAGTGCTGTTAGTCATTGTTGGCCCTGATCCGTAAGTCGAACAGCCGGTGATAGCTCCAGCCAGTCAATTTCATACCGGTTCCGTGAGTAGCCGCAGGATTTGTTATAGGCTTCCTACGCCATTGATCATGGCCAGTCGTCCGCGAGTCAAATTGGTGCTGTCAGAAAATCATCTGTAACGCTGGATCAAATTGTCCGGACATCAAACCCGTGCTCAGCCCACCGATTCGCGTCGATGACATCAACCGGGTCGATCACAGTTCGGCCCGCCATCTTTGACCTGATGGCTTCCGGGTTGAGATCTACAAACTCATCGTGTGCTGCCCCGAATATCACCGCATCAGCATCTCTTACTGCCGTCTCAAGGGTTTCAAGCTGTAATCTGGAGTCCGTCGCCCGTGGGTCGTGAATAGTGACTGATCCCTCGTCCCAACCCCCATCCATAGCTGGGCGAGTGTCCACCGTGACAGTCCCGAGCAGTTTGGCTATTTCCAAACCTGGACTATTGCGAGTGTCGCTGACGTTACCTTTGTACGTAATCCCAAGAACAGCTACAGTCTTATTTTCGAGCGAGTCGATAGCGTCCTCGAGTAGCCTGATAACGTGTTCGGGCATCCTGTCGTTGACTCGGTTCGCGATATCGATTAGCTCTGTTACACCAGACCCATCGCTCAGGAAATGCGGATCGACAGGAAGGCAATGCCCGCCTACTCCTGGACCTGGGCTCAAAATATCAACCCGTGGATGGTTGTTCGCGAGATTGATCGCAGACCGTACATCAATGCCGTAGTTCTCTGCGAGGAGTGCGAGCGTATTGGCATACGCGATACTGACGTTTCGCTCGGCGTTTTGTGCAAGTTTCACGAACTCGGCGGTCGTAGGGTCAGCGGCGACATGAATGTCTCCGGTCGTGAGCGGTTCATAAAGGGATTTGATGGCGTTAACCGAGGCCTCATCGACACCGCCGACGATTCGATCGTTGGTTCGGAGTTCTGTGAGCGTATTCCCTGGCATCACCGTCTCCGGCGTGTACCCCAAGTGTACATCTTCACCGATGTCGAGATTGCCTCTCGAAATGATCGGGGCCAACATTCCAGTCGTTGTTCCCGGCGGCACTGTTGACTCCAACACCACGGTGTCGTCCGACCTGAGAACGCCCGCCACGTTTCGTCCAGCATCCTTCACGTATGTCAGATCCGCCTCGTCGTTCATATCGTCGTACGGCGTTGGGACACAGATTATGTGTACATCAGCGGATTGGGGATGATGACTCGGCGTTAGATTGCACTCCAGCGCATCCTGAATGTACGACTCAAGTTCTGGTTCGCTAACTTTCGGATCACCCTCGTTGAGGTGATTGATTACATCCTCGTTGACATCGAAACCAATGACATCGATGCCTGAATTGGCGAACAGCGATGCGGTCGTGAGCCCGATATAGCCTAGCCCGTGGACGCAGATAGTCATGCTTTCTGTGCCCTCGATAGTTTTGTTATTGACTCGCAACGCTGTCGCCGTTCGAAATAGTCTGACGCTGACTCGTTCCGCATTGACCTACGAATGATATAGATTACCCTTTGTTATGCAGAAGTTGTCTCAAGTAAGAGAATCGACACTATGGTAAACCCAGACCTGAGAAGTGGGGTACGCCGTCTAATACGACCGATCAATGAGGACGATCGCCACTTATTGACGGTACAGTTCTAAGGAGTGCAGAATGATCCCGGTGAATGATGCGAGGATGCCAATAATTGTAAAAGTAGTGCTAGTCAGGGCATATCCGAGTGGAAAGCTTCCGGACTGAAGATAGTTGAACATCGTGAGGTAAGTGAATATAAATCCCAGTAGAACGCAGGAGACACCAGGCACGCCGAGCAACATGATAGGATGTTCTCGCTCAACCGTTCGAATAATGTTTCCAACAAGCGTAAGCCCGTGCTCAACTGGGCCAAGGTTGTTAGAAGCCTCCACATCGTAATCTATCGTCGTCGGAACCTCGACGATCTGGTAGCCGTTTGAGTGGGCGTGGTACAGTATATTGGTGCTTGCATCCATTTGGTCGCCAATTGAGTTGTCTTCAGCAAGTGAGGTTATGGCCTCTGTACTATACGCACGGAAACCACTCTGTGTGTCGTTGATTTGATTGGCTGGCTTGAGGATTCCAAGGCTGAGGTTAGTCATGAGGTTCACCGTGAACAGCCCAAATCGCCTGTACAGCGGCATCTTTGTGTCCGCATCCTCATCGAACCGATTACCGATGACGACCTCCGCCCCCGACTCCTTTTGCTGTTCAATTAATTCTGGGATATCACTGGGATCATGCTGCCCGTCGGCGTCAAGAATGACTAGGTAGTCCGCGTCACCACGGTCAGCTTGCTCAAAAATACTGTTGAGGGCACCACCATACCCGACGTTACGGTCGTGCTCATACACTGTCGCGCCAGCCGCCGCTGCGACCTCGACAGTGTCGTCGGTACTCCCGTCGTCAACAACCAGAACAGTGTCTGCATAGTGCTTGGCCGACTCCACTACCGCCCCGATCGTCGCTGCCTCGTTGTACGCAGGAATTCCGACCATGACAGTCGGATCCGGCTCGGTGACGGGTTCAAGACGGGCATCGACAGTGAACTTCTCTGTACTCTTCAGTGCTTGGCGGCTTGCCGGGAGGTTAACTGACCCATTCTCTTCACCATGATACAGGAGTCCCGGATACCCTGCCTGCTTAGCAAACATCCGCAACCGCTCGCGAGGGGCATCGGCTTCAGCCCAGTTTCCAGAAGGGGGAACCACCTCTGCATCAAGCCACCGGGCAAAAGTGAGTGCCTGAAGGTCAGCATCAACGGCAGCTGTAACGATTGCCTGGTGTGCCCGTGAGTGGATACGAAGAATCTCAGCCGCGATCCATTCGGCGTTCGACTCGGTCGCGACTAGTCCCACCGCCGGCAAGTTCTTCGAAACCTCTCGGATACCGTCACCGGCGGGTGATTGCTGGATTCTATCCGACATCTCAGTCCCACTCCGGAACCGCTCTCGATGGCGGTCGTTCGGTGTGGTCGTCCACACGCTCCGGTACGTATAATGGCATCATTGTGGCGAGTAGTGGACTCCGTTGTGCTCTGCTGTGAACGAGTTATCATATTGTTATCCCCAGCTTTCCGAGATTGTCCCAACCCTGTATTATCCGCAAAAAGCAGGTAACAAAGTATAGTCTGGCGTAGGAATACAGCGCGTGGCCACTACGGTCTGAGAGGAGTTTAGTTCGGCCCATCCCTTACGATACCAAGATTACTCAACTAGGAGATGAGATGTATGTCTATGAATAACTTAAAGCATCAAAACCTCGTTTTCGAATGATATGTCGACAAACGATATTCGCAACTGTCGGGTACTAGTTACCGGAGGGGGTGGGTTCATTGGAAGTCATCTGACATCAGCGCTAGCGGTGGAGAACGAGGTGCGAGTCCTCGATGACTTCTCGACGGGACGGCGTGCAAACCTCCCAAAAGACGTGACTGTCATTGAGGGCGATATACGCGATAAAGGAACAGTCGACGAAGCGATGGACGACATTGACATAGTTTTTCATCAGGCCGCGATGGTTAGTGTCCCGAAGTCAATCGAGCACCCGGTCGACTGTCACGAGCTTAATGGGTCGGCAACCGTCACCGTGTTCGACTGCGCTCGACGGCAGGATGCACGGGTCGTACTCGCCTCCAGTGCCGCCGTATACGGCAATCCTGATACGATGCCGATTAAAGAAGAAGAACCGGCCGATCCACGCACGCCGTATGGGATTGAAAAGCATCTCGGTGAACAGTATGCACAGTTTTATACAGAGCGGTACGGCCTACCCACAGTCCCGTTACGATACTTCAATGTCTATGGACCGCGTGGGCTTGACGGGGAGTACGCCGGTGTCATCGGCACATTCATTCGTCAGGCACAGGCCGGCAATCCGCTCACAGTCGAAGGTGACGGAAAACAGACTCGGGATTTCGTACACGTTGATGACATTGTCCGTGCCAACCTGCTTGCAGCCACGACAGATGCTATCGGCAAGCCGTTCAACGTCGGAACTGGACAAAGTATCAGTATCAAGGAACTTGCCGAAACCGTCCGAGATGTCGTTGGAGCGAATGTGGAAATAAAACACGTCCCCGAACGCACGAATGATATCAGAGAGAGCGAAGCAGATCTCAGTGACGCACGCACACTGCTTGGATATGAACCAACAGTGTCCCTCGCAAAAGGGCTAGAAACAACGCTCAGTGCTGAAGCGGAATAAGCCCCTTCTGTTGCTGATAGAACGTCTGTACAATTGCAAGGAAAACATCACATTTGGGCCAGTCTCTCGTCGTAATATCACCGAAGAGGCTATCTATTTATCGCACGGGGTCAGCAATCGTCCCTATGTAAAATAAAGATAGCCTACATATGATAATATAAAACAGCGTCTAACACTGATCCAGACCACAATCATTTAATTTGTATCATCAGCCAGATTCAACACACAGAGGGTTGGCATTTAGAACCCCTAGTAGAGTTGTGACATAAGTGATAGTAGCATTAGAGTTTAGTTGTACATCGGCAACAATCATCACAAGAAATCCACCACACATCATCTTGATGAGTAAGTGATGGGTTTCTTATTATTCGGGTTCCACCTAGTTTTACTGGTGCATCCCTTCGTTCACAGTCCCGTGCTCTGGGATACATCCGACCGCAAGTCTATTGAGGGTGAGGCATATTGGGCAGTGTTAAAATAACAGTTATACAATCAGGGTATCGAACAATAAACTAGCTATATCGATGTATATTCGTGTGACATGGAGACAGGAGCGAGCGAAAAATCCACACCGTAGTAGCATTTGCGTCTATGTCTGAGTTCTACGAACTCACCGACGTTGTTGAACACTGTTATCGGGTGTGTAAAACCGGAATCATGTATTTATCCTCGTATTTGAGCAGAGCCTCCGTCTGGATCGATGGGCCGGATCATACTGCAAGCGTGCGTTAGACACGGACGCGCTGTCGCAACTATCTAAATCCTCAATCAGCTGCCGGCAGATTGGTACAGTGTGTACGCTGAGTCCTCATCTCAAAGGCCACTGCAAAAGCCTGCACTCGCTGCAGAGTAGCAGCGACTTCTGACAGCACCACGGGTAATTGTTACCGAGGGGGATTTTTACTGGCTCGGATGGAAGCAGTCGTATGATTCACAACCGAAGCGAGCTGGCTGCCAGCGTTGCACACGAGGTGGCACTCGATTGTATCGAGGCCGCCGTGGCCACGGCCGCACCAGAGGGCGCCACAAGGGCAGCCGTCAACCGTGACGGCAAGACGCTGACAGTCGGCGAGACAACGTACTATCTTGACAACTACACTGATGTCGTCATCGTCGGTGGCGGGAAAGCCGCAGACGGTGTGACACGGGCGCTCGAGTCTGTTCTCGGGGACACCCTCAACGGCGGCCACATCGTCGTCAAGCAGGCTACTGACACCGAAACTGTCCAGAGGTCTGTCGGAGATCACCCGTTACCGTCGAACCGAAACGTTGTAGCGACCACCGATATTCTCGAAACCGTTGACGAGGCCGATGCGGAGACGCTCATCTTGTTCGTCCTGACAGGCGGGGCCAGTGCGCTTCTATCTGCTCCGGCCGGGGACCTGACACTGGATGACCTCCAGACGACGACCGACAGGCTGCTCAATGGTGGTGTTCCGATTGAAGAGATCAACGCGGTCCGGAAGCACCTCTCGGACCTGAAAGGTGGACAAATAGCACGGCGCGCGGCTCCCGCCACTGTCGCCGGGGTACTGATCAGCGACGTTGTCGGAAACGACCTTTCGACCATCGGTAGCGGTCCCTCAGTTCCGGACGAGACCACGTACGAAGATGCCCTTGGCGTGTTCGAACGATACGACCTTAGCCCGCCGTCAGCCGTTCACGACCACCTCGAAGCGGGGCAGGATGGCCGACTATCGGAGACACCGTTTCCCGATGATTCGGTCTTTGACCGTGTTACGAACCACCTCATCGGGGACAACGCAACCGCGCTTGACGCCGCCGCTGCTGTCGCACGGGAGGCCGGCTACGAACCGCTCGTGCTCACGTCTCGGCTGCGCGGCGAAGCCCGCGAAGTGGCGAAACCACTCGTTGCTATCGCCGAGGAGACAACAGCGACGGGAACACCGGTCGAACCACCGGCCGTTCTCCTTGCCGGTGGCGAGACGACCGTCACCGTAACAGCGGACGGTGGGCAGGGAGGGCCTAATCAGGAATTTGTTCTCTCCAGCGCACTGGCCCACGACGGCGACGCGGTCATCGCAGCCGTCGACACTGACGGTGAAGACGGAAGCTCCAATGTGGCCGGTGCAATCGCCGATGGGGCCGTCATCGGCGACCGCGAACGAGCCCGCGATGCGTTGCTCGCAAACGATGCCGGCTCGTACCTCTCGGAAATTGAGGCGACAGTCGAAACCGGACCGACCGGGACGAACGTCAACGACGTGGCCGTGCTCGTTGTCCCAGACCCAAGCGAGTAATCCCGGCTACCGATACACGGTGGCTATTCTCAGGTGGTACTACCGGACCGCCACATCACGATTGAGGTGGTAGCTACCGTTCGATCCGTGGATCACGTTTATCAACAGACGGGCTGATATGCCGCGTATGAACGCATCAGATCAGGCGGTCGCGGCGGACGCACTCTCGGTCCCGGAAGAGACGATCGTCGACGCCTGTGGCGACCCGCCACTCCCCGAGTTCGGTATCATCGAACAGGGCTGGGAGACAGACCCGATAGCGCCAGACGATGTCGCAACACATGCAGCCCGAGCGGCCGAATCCCTGTCCTTTGCGGACGTGCCTGCCGGCGGCGAAGTCGCGCTGGGTGTCGGCAGTCGCGGTATTGCGAACCTGCCCACTATTGTCGCCGGTGTCGTCGGCGCAGTTTCCGACGCCGGCTACGAGCCATTCGTCTTCCCGGCTATGGGGAGCCACGGTGGCGCGACCGGCGAGGGACAGCGAACGATGCTGAACGAACTGGGGGTGACCGAGTCGGCCATCGGCTGTGAAATCCGGTCGACTATGGATGTGGACGAGGTCGGACGAACGCCGGATCGGGACGTGCCTGTCGTCGCCGACGACAACGCTGTGGCGGCTGATGCAATCATCCCTATCAACCGAGTTAAGCCACACACGGACTTCGGCGGGGCAGTCGAGAGCGGGCTCTCGAAGATGCTCGTCATCGGCATGGGCAAGCAGCGCGGCGCACAGATTGCACACAAGTGGGCCGTCGACTGGTCGTTCCGCCGGATGATTCCCGAAATTACTGGCCAGCTGCTCGAAGAGCTCCCCATCGTCGGCGGCGTCGCAATCATCGAGGACCAACACGACGACACGACCCTGATAGAAGGTGTGCCGCCGAGTGGCTTCCTCGACCGCGAGGAGGAACTGTTAGAGACCGCCTACGAGCTGATGCCGAAGCTCCCGTTCGAGGAACTTGATCTCGTGGTGTTCGACCGGCAAGGGAAGGAGATCAGCGGCCAGGGACTCGATACTAATGTCATCGGCCGCCGACCGTTCTCGATTAACGAGCCGGCCCCAGAGACACCGGACATCAAGCGCATCTTCACACGCGGGCTGACGGAGAAGACCCACGGGAACGCGATGGGTGTCGGCTCGGCTGATATCATCCATGCTGATATTGTTGCGGAACTTGACGCGGAGACGTCGCTGATCAACGCGCTCACCGCGAGCACGATTCGCGGCGTGAAACTACCGCCGGTAGTTGAAACCGACCGTGCCGGCATCGTCGCGGCGCTGTCGACGATAGGGGTCGTCAACACCGACACCGTTCGGGTACTCCGTGCAGCCGACACGATGCATCTCCACCAGCTCTACGCGTCGCCGGCGCTGGTCGAGGCCGCACGCGACCGTGACGACCTCCGTGTCATCGAAGAGCCGTCGCCGATTAAGTTTGATAACGGACAGCTTGTCGCGCCGTCGCTCCGCGAGTAGCTGCCGGTAGCGAATCTGTATACTCACACTGCGGACTGCAGACAGAGCAGGCAACGATTCCTAAAAGTCGTCGCAGCACACACGCGACATCTCAGATCCCGAATCCAACGCGACGTGTCCCCCCAACATCTGGATGGATAATAAATAACGGGCGTACATACGTTAGGTATGACGCTTCCCGTGCGAGAGCAAATTCCAAGCCGAAGCGGTTGTCTAGGTTGCCAATAGCTCGATCGGATGGCGCGGCTGCCGCTCCAGTAGGGCGTCAATCTGTTCGAGACAAGAGGTCCCGCTGGCGACGACGGGACGGTCCTGTACGCCGTCGTCTCGCAATTGTGTCCGAAGCCGGTCGCCAACGTCCATGCTCAGTTCGTAGTAATCGGACTTGTACCCGAAGCTTCCAGCCATGCCACAGCACTCCACGTCAGATGTGACAACGTCGTAGCCACACGCTTCGAGGACAGCGACGGTATGGGCTTCGAGTCCGAGCGTCCGCTGCTGGCAGTGGCTGTGATACGCGATTTCTGCGCCGGTGACGGTCGAGAGTGAATCGGTGGACGCGCCATTGTCGAGTAAGCCGAAGAGGTATTCGAACACTTCGTAGCTGTTCGCCGCGATGTCGGTAAACGCCGGCTCGTCAAGAAGTCGCTCGTATTCACGGGTGAACATCGCGTGGTCGCTCGGCTCGATAACGACCACGTCGCGGCCGTCTTCGATATGTGGTTCGAGGATCTCTGTGACCCGTTCGGCGTGGTCGGTCGCCGTCGAAACCATCCCCTGTGACAGTGGCGCGCGGCCGCTGGACGGAGCCGGCGGCACTACCACGTCGACACCCAGCGACTCAAGTACCCTTACCGCGGCTTTGCCGCGCTCAACCTGCACGTGGTTCGTGTACAGGTCCGGGTACAGCACCGCCCGACGCTCAGGATTTGTGATCTGTGAGTCACGGGCGGCAGCCCAGTCGACAAGCGTTTGTCGCTCGAACGTCGGCAGATCTCGCCTCGGGTCGATGCCCAGAACTCGGGCCATCGTTTGCCGAGCGAGTGTTGTCTCGGCTAGCCAGTTTGACACCGGTGCGGTGGCACTACCCAGTTTCGCAACGGTCTCGAAGTTTCCGAAGAAGCGTTTCTGCAGTGGGGCACCATCGTCCTCTTCGTCGGGAGTGAGGCCATCGACGAGCCACTCCCCGGGGGCATCTTTGTCGCGGTTGATGCGGTCCCGGACGACGGTGTTGATCCAGGGGATGTCGATACCGACCGGGCAGGCGTTCACGCAGCGCGTACATCCGGTACAGAGGTCGTTGAACTCCTCAGCCACGTCTAACCCCTCAATACCGGCTTCCCATCCCGTCGCAATACCGCCCGAATACGTCTCCCCGCCGAAGGCGTGGCCGCCGACGCTCTGGAAGTTCGCACACGAGTTCGAACAGGCGGAGCACCGGATGCAGTACAGCGTCTCCCGGAGCTGCTCGTCGTCCCGCATCTCTAGTCGGCCGTTATCGATCAGCACGAGATGGAAGTCGCGGTCGGAGTCGAATTCAGACAGCGGTGTTTCGTCGTCGGTGAAATCGACGACCGGCGTGTCGACCGGTGGGGTCAGTAGCGAGACATACGACGTAATGTCCTGCCCAGTGCCCGACCGACCGATGAGTTCGATGAACGGATGGAGGTCTGCAACTGTCGGGATGACTTTTTCGACGCCAGCGACGGCGACGTGTGTGTCCGTCGCAGCCACCGTTTTGCGGGCGTTGCCCTCGCTGGTGACCAGCGCCATCGTTCCAGTGTCGGCCGCGATAAAGTTCGCGCCAGTAATGCCGACTTCCGCGTCGATGATCTGCTCGCCGAGTTTCTCGCGAGCGAAATGAGTCAGTTCCTCGGCCGTCTCCAGTGGCTCATCAGGGTCAAACCGCTCGTTAAATAGCTCGGCGATGCTCTCACGAGACTTGTGAATCGCGGGGGCAACGATGTGGGAGGGGGCTTCATCAGCGACTTGTAACACCCACTCGCCAAGGTCCGTCTCGACCACGTCCACGCCGTCGGCTTCAAGTGCCTCGTTGACCTCGATTTCCTCGCTGGTCATCGACTTACTCTTGACGGCTCGGTCAGCTGCTCGCTCGTCGGCCACGTCACGAATGTACTCGTTTGCGTCAGCGGCGTCGTCGGCGATGTACACCGACCCACCGTTCGCTTCGACGGTCTCCGTTAGCTGGTCAAGTAGATCTGGAAGCTCCGCGATAGCGTCCTCCTTGATACTGCGGGCCGCTCGCTTGAGGTCCTCGTAGTCCTCTAGGTCCGAGACAGAGTCGTACCGTCCCGTGTTGAACCCCTGCGTATTCTCCGCGATTGCCGCTCCCTCGGTCCGCATCAGTTCGCGGATTTCGTCGGCAGTCGCCATTGTCAGGCCTCCTCCTCGACGATGATGACGTGGACCTCTTTGGGTCCATGTGCACCCTTGACCAACGCGCCCATATCGGCTGTCGCACTCGGTCCTGTTGCGATGATTGCACTCTCGCCGGTTTCGTTGAACCGCTCGTCCAACTCTGCCACTGCTGCGTCCATATCGGGCTGGATGTCTTCCTCGTAAAGAATGGCCACGTGGCGCTCGACAAACAGGCTCACGAGTTCGCTGGCCTGATCGGTCATCGAGAGGACAAGTGAGCCGTAGTCGCCGATACCGAGTTCGGCCTCGGTTACGCCAGTGGTCGCCTCTCGAAGCGCGACCGGTGTCGGGTCAACTGTTACCGGCGTCTCTGTGAGCGAAAACGCCTCGTCCGCAACCGCCTCATCAGGCGGAACCCCAACGGCAGGCTCCGTGACCGCCTCGGTGACAGCGGCTTCGAGTTCGGACTCAGTAGTGCTGGCAACTGTCACACCCAAGGCTTCGAGAGCTCCCTCGAACGACGCGCGTTTGCTTTCCATCTATACGCGAACCGTAAACCTACATCATCATTTAGTTTTTGTCTGAAACGAATGGACGTCCGACAAGTTCATACTAAAATGTGACTCAGAAGGTATCCTACAGTGGCTGCAATGTTGTGAACTTGGGCACATCACGATCAGTGTTCATAGAAGCGACACCCACAACATAACCAAATCCTGGTATTCCGTATCGATATATTCGATAGATAGATATGTCAATGAAAAATCCACTACCAGATGATACAGTACTCACGGTATCGCAGATTCAACGCTAAGCAGTTGTTTTCAGATCAAGCAATGACTGAGAGGAAGGGGTTTTGTGGGTTCTCGAAGAAACACCGACAACGGACCGATGGACGACCGACCCAGTGGATCTCCAGACACAGAGATTGCAACATTGCTTGAACAAGGGAAAGAGGCTGACGCACTGGCAGCACTTGAGCGGCTTTCGACAGCCGGACCAGCTACCCAACAGGCGTGCTTGCGGTCACTCAAAGCGGCTGCCAACGACCAGCCAGAACTGTTCGACGGCGTCCTACCATCACTCACCGATTTTTTGCAGGACAGTGAGCGCCCTGTACGGCTCACGACAGCGAAATTATTCGTTACGATCAGTGAGAGCGCGCCGGGTAGCGTGGTTCCGGTTGTTCCGACGCTTGCTGATCGACTGGCGGATGAGGCGGAGTTCTACTACGTCCGTGCCCGGTGTGCAGAGGCGCTGGGCTACGTCGCCGTCGATCATCCCGACGCCGTTGTCTCACCTGAGGTCGTGGCAGACCTGCGTATCGGTCTGAAGTTCGACGAACCAGAAGTAACAGAGAAATTGGCGAAGGCGCTGGTCCATGTGGCCCTGGGTAGTCCCGACAGACTCCGCTATCAAGTCGACTCACTCGCCGAGCATCTTCAAGCAGACAGCGAATTAGTCCGATATCACCTGAGCACAACACTCGTCGTTATCGGTTCTGCGTGTCCCGAACGGCTTGCAGACGCCAAGGAAGTACTTGTCTCGTGCCTCGAAGACGAAAACAGATACGTCCGTGGGCGGGCGGCCGAGGCGCTAGGTTTGCTTGCCGGCACTGCTAGCATGGAATCGTTTCCGCAAGCACAGCTCGACAGTCTCACCGTAGACGAGGCGTTTGTTGCAAGACGAGCACAATTCGCCCTGTCTCGGCATCGCGGGACGGAGCCTGCTGATGGATTCACAGGCATAGGCACGAGAGATGCAATCCGCACGCAGACAGCCGATATTGTCTCGGAAATCCGGACGCCGGAAGGAGATGGCGGATGCCCACACTGCGGGCTTTCACTCCCCGAATCCGGTCCCCCGCTGTGCCCGGGCTGTGGCACCCCACTGTGAAAGAACAGCGGTTTACCGACAGTGCTCACAGCACGGTCCACTTCTAATAGGACTACGGTTGCAGTCGATTACCTAGCGCTGCGTCATCTCGTACCGATACCTCTCATATGTATCTACTTCTGTGGGGATCGGATAGTACTGGTGAGACATTCCATCCTAGACAAGATGGAGTGTGTATCTAGTATATCTACATCCAATTTTGGGAATATAAATCGAAATGGGGCTATTACAGGATTATATTGGACAATATACCTGAAGCACGGGTCAATAGCCGCTCCCGTAGCCGTCCAACTGTCACCACAGTTACTTCTTGCTCGGTAACCCTACTTTTTGTTCTGCTTTGAAGAACAGTACAATTTGCATCAGTAGCAGTCACACGAAGGTACCTACTCTCACAGTCAGGAAGCGGACGGTAGAGTGATCCGCGATACCATCACGAGGGCACTTCTGATGCTAGGTCACCCGCAGGCTATCGTTTGAATGCATGAAAGTCAGGTGTCCCGTTAGCGGTGCGTGGGAGAGACATTTGTCACTTTGACAGCGGCAATCGGCCCAGTGAATAACAGTGGTACGTCCGTTATTTAGTATCCAATCAATTCGATGTAAGGGCCACCTGAATGGATTTTGTCGTGCTGAGGACTTGCCCGGTGATATCTTCCCTGAGGTATCGGCCGTTCAAGCGCTCAACGGGGCCACAAATGCCCAGCGCGGCGATCCGATTGCCGCCAACGTCAGGCAGCGGGGCGGCAACACCGACAATCCCTTCGTACTGTTCACCTCTACAGAACGCAATACCGTCATCGCGGATCCGGCGCAGTTCTTCGGTAAGTTCGTCTGGGGCAACGATTGTCGCGTCAGTCGGTGCGACAAGCTCTCTTTCATCCAGAATCGATTTGACGCGACTACTCGAGAGCGACGATAGCAGTGCCTTTCCCGGAGCGTTGACATGGAGTGGCAACCGTTCGCCCGCATAGAACGGGACCGACCAGCCGTCTTCGGGTTCGGAAATTGACACTGGGACGCCGGCCGTTTCTTCGAGAACGAACAGTGTCGCTGTTTCCCCTGTTGCTGCCGCCAGATTATCCAGTTGCTGTTTCGCCGCCTGATAGAAACTGAGATTATCTCGCGTTCTCTCACCGAGCGCTAGCGGACGGAGCGACGCAGCATACGTTTCTGCGTGCTTGACCACGTATCCGGCCGCACGCAACGTCGAGAGATGGTTGTGAGCGACGCTCTTAGAAACCCCCACTGTGTTCGCAAGCTCTGTCACCCCGACAGGTCCGCCCTCGGCGACAAGCGCCTCCAGAATAGCCACCGAGGTCTGGGTCGCTTCGACCGCATACTGTGGTTCTTCGGTCATTGAACGTCATTTCAATACCTCGCCTTAAAATTCTGTTCACTAGAGCAGAACAGTTAGAGTGATGCAAGCTAGTAACACAGAGTGATACACATTATTTATTGCCCATAACTAGATTGCTACGATGCCTCGATACCGAAATTTACTCGTTCTTCTCTCCAGAACGAGTGTGCTCAGAACAGTGCAGATCCTCAGCGTGTAGAAAATACCCGCGTCAGGCTGGCACGGCCATTTTGACTGCGTCGGAATCGCTCTCACCTAAGCACCGTGTCGACTGTGGCTTAGGTCTTCGACCCCAATTGCTCCCATACCGTTGTAAGGCCGCTCGACAGCGGCGTTTCCGAACGGTATCAGGAGATCGCACTTGCTTACTCAGAGCCGTCTGGAATGACGACTTTCTTTAGTCCCTCAGCGTTGCCCATCCGTTCAAACGCTGTCGGAAGGTCGTCAAGCCCGATACGTTCGGTGATAAGCGGCTCGGCGTCGATACGTTCGTGTTCGAGCAGTGTTATCGCTCGCTCGAAGTCCTCAGTCGTCAGAGAGAACGAACCGCGGTAGTCAACCTCGTCAAAGAAGACATCGAACGGACTGATTTCCATCGTCGCTTCCTGGTCCGGGACGCCAAAGATGAGTGTCGAGCCGCCGGGCGCGGTCACAGCGTTGGCCTGCTTGATTGTCGGGACGAGCCCGATAGCCTCAGCGCCGACGTCGACCGGTCCACCGGCCGCCGCCGGGATCGCTTCCTCGGGATCTTCTTCGTTGGGGTCGATGACGGCATCTGCGCCGAGGTCGGCGGCCAGCTCTCGCCGTTCGTCATCGAGTTCGGAAACCACGATTGGGGCAGCGCCCGCGTTGCGGAACGCTTGCAAGAGTAGCAGGCCGATCGGGCCAGCGCCGATAATACCGACACTGTCTCCCGGTTTGATGTCAGCCTGTTCGACACCGTGGACACAACAGGCGAGCGGTTCGGCGAGTGCGGCCCGTTCGAAGGACATCTCGCCGATGTCCTCAACGTTGATAGCCGGGACGCGGACGTACTCGGCGAAGGCCCCGTCAAGGATGGTGTCACCGGCACCACCGATGCTCGTGTTGTTCTCACAGAGGTGCGTCTCCCCCCTCTTGCAGTACGAACAGGCGTTACAGGGGACGGTGGGATTGATTGCGACGCGGTCTCCGACCGCAAAGCCCGCAACGTCGGCACCGACTTCCGCAATAGTCCCGGCACCCTCGTGGCCCAGAATCAGTGGTGTTTCGGCGGCGAAGGTGCCGTGATACATATGATAGTCGGTCATGCAGACGCTACAGGCGCCAACCTGAACGAGAACCTCGTCATCCGCAGGGTCCGGTCGGTCACGGTCTTCGACGGTAATTTCGCCGACATCGGTCAACATGCTAGCGCGCATCAGTCGTCCTCCAACGGTCGGCTCGCGGTCGTCACTGCAGCAGTACCTCTTTCGTGCGTTGGTGTGGGTCGGGTCATGGGTGGTTTGGGCCGTAGCCCGTTGTCACTAGTCCGGCTGAGCTGGACACACAGCGGACTCGGCTACGATCCGTACTCTCGATGTTTTTGGACTGCGTATTAAAATCTTGCCACGGTTACCCGTACTCCGGAGGCAGATGAGTTCGTGGATGGGGGCTTCCGTACTGTATGCCGTCTGTTCTCGCCCAGTGTGATGGGTATTCTACCTTACAGATGATTACCTTTATTATGCATCGGTATTTCGATAGTGACGAGGTAAACTGGCATGACCAACTCCAACAGGCGGACGTTTCTGAAAGCGACAGGTGTCGGACTACTCGGCGGCCTCGCTGGCTGCACACGAGGCGGCGATGGCTCAGACGGAAGTGGGAGTGACGGCTCAAGTGATGGTAGCGGTGGTTCCGATGGCGGAACCAGCACCGCTGGAAGCGACGGTGAACTCGCGGTTCCTCTCAGCGAGTACGAGGACGCCGATATCGACTGGCGACAGTTCGAGGGGTCCTCGATCAACATCGGAGCCGTCCAGCACCCCTGGGTTTCAGCCATCAAGCCCGCAGTCCCCGTCTTCGAGGAACTGACCGGAATCGACGTCGTTTGGAACGTCCTGCCCGAACAGCAGTTCAGGACCAAGCGCCAGACGGACGTCAGTACCGGCGCCGGGCAGTTCGACGTCTTCTACATGGATCAGGTCGTCAACCAGTTCCGTGAAGAGGGCTGGATACAGCCGCTCGACCCGTTCTTTGACGACGACAGTCTCTTCGACGAAGACTGGTACGAGCCCGACGACCTCTTCGAGGCGTCGCGGTGGCAGGCTCACGGTGGTGGCTACAGTGACACATGGACTGGGATGCCGATTACCGTCGAAGTCCAGACACAGTTCTACCGCAAAGACCTCTACGAAAAGCACGGTCTGGAAGTCGCGGAGACGCTCGAACAGTTCCGCCAGAACGCCAAGACTATCCACGAGAACGAGTCCGACGTCGTCGGCACCGTCGGCCGTGGCGACAAGGGCTATGGGATGAACATCTACATCCTGAACACGTTCCTGCGCCAGAACGGTGCGGAACTCTGGGACAGCTTCCCGGACGATTCCGGCCTCGATTCGGACGGCGTAATCGACGCCGCGGAGTGGTACGTCAGCCTGTTGCAGGACTACGGTCCCGAAGGGGCCTCGACCCAGACCTGGTCAGACGTGCTCTCGACGATGCAGGAGGGTCGCGCCGGTCACATCGTCTCCGACGCGAACCTGTTCTGGCCCGGTCTTACCGGCTCTGACTCCTCAGTTGCGGACAAGGTCGGCATCGCGAAGGTTCCCAGCCCGGCCGACGGCCAGTTCTCGCCGAACGCGTTCAACTGGCAGATCTCCACGTCGAAGAACGCCCAGAACTCCGAGCAGGCGTTCCTGTTCATGGTGTGGGCGTCCTCGCAGCCGACCAACACCTGGATGCACGTCGAGGGCGACGCCGCCTTCTCCGTCCGGCAGTCCGTCTGGGAGAACGACGAGTTCCGTTCTCGCGTCGGCGAGAACTTCGCACAGGTCACGCTCGAATCCCTGCAGGAAGCAGCGCCGGACCCGTTCGACCGGAAGTACCCCGAATGGGGCCAGCGGTACTCCGAGGAACTGCAGCGCGCCATCGCCGGCCAGAAGTCCGCCGAGGAGGCGATGACCCAAGCGGCGTCCATCGCAGAAGACATCTACAGCAATTAAATCTAAGCCACACCTGCGCCACAACACATCCCACAAATGAGTACACCAACGCAAACGGAAACGACACCTCAATCGACCTTCGCCAGGCTGCGGGACCTGTGGAACGACTACCTCCCGTACTGGTTCATGGCACCAATGGTGGCGGTGATGGTGATGATCACCTTCTTCCCCGGTGCCTACGACCTGTATCTCAGCCTAGTCGCGGAGCCGACACTCGATGTATTCGCAGCTGATTTCGTGGGGCTCCGCAACTTCGAGACGGCGTTCACCCGCGGCGGCGCGATCCACTCGTTCATCATCACGATTACTGTCGTCGTCAGCGCGCTGCTCCTCGAAACGGTCCTCGGGTTCGTTCTGGCCGCGCTCGTCGCCGGCGTCGGCTCCGACCGGGCGAAGTCGTTCTACCGGGTGTTGTTCATCATTCCGATGGCCGTTGCCCCCGTCTCGCTCGCGACCATCGGCCGGATCATGCTGAACAGCGAAATCGGCATCATTCCGTACGTCATAAACACCGGCACACCGTTCGCAGCGCCGAGTTTCCTCTCTGATGTCCCGCTGCTGACGGTGATCCTGCTAGATGCGTGGAACTGGACGCCGTTCATGTTCATCATCTTCTACGCCGGCCTCTCGTCGGTACCGAAGACACTCATTGAGGCGTCGCGCGTCGACGGTGCGCCGATGTGGCGGCGCTACGTCCACGTCATCATCCCCTACATGAAGCCAGTCGTGTTCGTTGCGACGCTCATCCGGTTGATCGACTTATTCCGGACGTTCGGCGTGGTGTACGGGCTCACTGGCGGCGGGCCGGGGACGGCGACCCAGCTCGTGAGCATCAATATCTACGAACAGATGTTCATCAACAACCAGATCACCGTGGCCGCAGCGATCGCCATCGTCTACCTCGTCCTCGTCGTTGCACTGTGTAACGTCATCATTGCGAAGGTCGGCTTCGAGGGGGTGTGGGACTGATGGCGACAACGGATGGCGACTCCGCGACCGCGTCACAGCGACTCGACAAGGACACGCGGGAGAAGCTCGTCACGGTGGTTCGACACACAATTCTGCTGACGTGGTCGTTCATTGTACTGTTCCCGCTGTACTGGCTCGCTTCGATGTCGCTGAAGCCCCCGGGCCAAGCGAACTCGCTGCCACCCGACTGGATCTTCCTGCCGACGGTGTACAACTACATCCAGTTGTTCCAGGACTCCGGGTTCGTCGCGGCGTTCGCCAACAGCCTCGTCATGGTGTCCGCGTCGGTCGTCCTCGTGCTATTGATCGGCGTTCCCGCCGCCTACGTGCTCTCGCGATATGACATCCCGATGGAGCGGGACGTGCTCGTGTGGATACTCTCTTCACGGATGCTCCCACCCATTGCCGTCGTGCTCCCCTTCTTCATCATCTTCCGGGAGCTCAATCTGTTCGACACCCGCGTCGGGATGGTGCTGATGTACGTCAGCATCAACCTCTCGCTGGTGGTCTGGGTGATGAAGGCATTCTTCGACGGCATTCCCGAGACCTTAGAGGAGGCCGCCCGCGTCGACGGTGCAACACAGTTCCAGGGCTTCAGGAAAGTCGTCCTGCCGGCGGCCAAGCCCGGCATCTTCTCGGTCGCCATCATCAGCTTCATCTTCGCGTGGATAGAGCTACTGTTCGGACTCGTGCTGACGAGCTTCGAGGCAGTGCCGGTGACGCTGTTTGTCTACTCGTTCATCGGCTCCCGCTCGATCGAGTGGGGGATGCTCGCAGCCGCCTCGACGGCGATGATCGTTCCGGTCGTCATCTTCCTCATCGCGGTCAACAAATACCTCGCGGCCGGGCTCAGCTTCGGCGTGGTGATCAAAGAATGACGACGCTGTCCACACCACGACAGGTATCGCTCGCGAACTACGCCCCTGCGGCGGCGGTAGCTTCACTTAGCCGCACATTGGAGGCAAAATAATGGCAAAGATCACAATCGACGACGTTACGAAGCGATTCGGTGAAGGAGATGAGTCAATCATCGCGGTCGACGACGTCTCGCTAGACATCCGCGATGGCGAGTTCATTGTCTTCGTCGGTCCGTCTGGGAGCGGGAAGTCGACGCTCATGCGCATTGTCGCAGGGCTGGAAACGCAATCCGAGGGCGATATCCGCATCGGCGATAACGTGGTCAATCAACTTGGACCGCGCGCCCGGGACATCGCGATGGTGTTCCAGAACTACGCGCTGTACCCCAACATGACCGTCGAGGAAAACATGTCTTTCGGGCTGAAGATGTCGACGGATATGTCCGCCGACGAGATCGAGGAAGCCGTCACCTCCGCCGCCGAAATGATGGACATCGATATGCTGTTGGACGACAAGCCCGGCGAACTCTCCGGGGGACAACAACAGCGCGTCGCACTCGGCCGTGCTATCGTCCGTGACCCGAACGTCTTCCTGATGGACGAGCCGCTGTCGAACCTAGACGCCAAGCTTCGGGCGGAGATGCGCACCGAAATCAACCGGCTCCAAAACGACCTCGATGTGACGACGCTGTACGTTACCCACGACCAGACAGAGGCAATGACGATGGGCGACCGGCTCGTCGTCCTCAACTATGGGGAGCTCCAGCAGGTCGGGACGCCGCTAGAGTGTTTCTACCGCCCGGCCAACCAGTTCGTCGCTGGCTTCCTCGGCTCGCCATCGATGAACTTCTTCGAGGGCAAGGTCGAGGGCGGAACCCTCCGCGCGGACGGGTTCGACTTCGACCTGACCGAACGGATGCAGTCAGCCGTTGGAAGTCGAAACGAACTCGCCCTCGGTATCCGGCCGGAAGACATGACGCTCCACGACCGGGCGAACTCGGGCCACGAGTTCGAGGCCATCGTCGACGTCGTCGAACCGATGGGGAGTATCTCCTACGTCTATCTCCAGGCGCGGGCACAGAGCCACGAGCAGACGTTCATTGTCGAGACAGACGGGCAGCGCCCGATCAGCGAGGGCCAACACGTCTACGTCGAGATCCCAGATCGGGACGTACACTTGTTCGACGCCGCCAGCGGCGAGACGATCCACCAGCGCCAACTCGGTGATGACGCGGAGATGGCGCTCGAAGAGCAAATAAAGCCCGCCGAGTGACGGCGATACCCGTCACCGCCTCACGGCTGTAATCAACCGACAGTTATCGACAGACCACACATGGCAGATCAAGACAGTTCACATTACGAGACGCGTACCGCTATCTGCGAGTACGGCCGGAGCCTGCTCGAAGACGACTTGACCACCGGGACTGGCGGAAACCTCAGTGCCCGACTCGACGAGAACCACATCGCGATCAGTCCGTCAGGAATCCCCTACGGAGAGATCGAACCCGAAGACGTTCCGGTTGTACAGATGGACGGCACTGTGATTGAGGGTGACGTTGAGCCGTCGACGGAGCTTCCGATGCATCTGGCCGTCTACCGCGAGCGACCGGCGGTCGGCGGCGTCGTCCACACCCACTCGCCGTATGCGACGACGTTCGCCTCGCTTGGGGAGGCGATACCGGCATCGCACTACCTCCTCTCGTTCACCGGAACAGAGGTGCCCGTGGCCGAATACGAAACGCACGCGACCGAGAAACTCGGCGAGGCCGCCGTCGACGCGCTGGGCGAATCGTTCAACGCCACGCTGTTGCGCAACCACGGCGTCCTGACAGCTGACGAAACGCTGGCCGACGCCTACACGGTCGCGCTAATGGTTGAGTACTGCGCACGTATCCATCATCAGGCCCGGGCTATCGGCGAGCCGGAAATCCTTCCGGACGAGGAGATCGACCGGCTGGCCGACAAGCTCGACAGTTACGGGCAGTGACCACGCATGCCTCTCCCAACTGATCCATGAACCACGTCGCTATCGACGTCGGCGCGAGCGGCGGGACAGTGTTCCTCGGCGAGGTGACCCAGTCGTCGTTCTCCGTACGAGAAGTCCACCGGTTCGATAACCGACCCGTCGAACGGGACGGCCGCTACGTCTGGGACGTCGGCGCGCTGGTTGATCACATCGGCGACGGAATCCGGGCTGCCGACGACCACGCCGACAGCCTCGATACGGTCGGTATCGACACGTGGGGGCTTGACTTCGGACTCTTGGCCGACGGCGAACTGCTCCGAGACCCGGTCTCTTACCGCGACCCCAAGTCGACAGCCACACGCGAGCAAGTTTTCGAGGCTGTCGGGAAGCGGCGGCTGTTCGACGCGACCGGCATCGCGAACTGGAACACACCGAACACGCTGTGGCAACTCCACACTATCGCCGAACGCGAGCCCGAACTTCTCGAAGAAAGCGACGGCTTGCTCATGATGCCACAGCTCCTCTCGGCACGGATAGGGGGACAACCGGCGGGCGACGTGACGATTGCCTCGACCACGCAGATGGTCGATCCCAAGGCACGGACGTGGGCCACCGACCTGCTCGACGAGCTGTCGCTTCCGACGGACCTGCTCCCGGACCTGTCCGAACCCGGTCAGCGCCTCGGTACCGTCGACGACACCGTCGTTTCGGGCCTGTCTTCGACGCCGGAGGTCGTGGTGCCGGCGAGCCACGACACGGCGGCGGCCGTCGCCGGCCTTCCGCTCGCCGAGGACGCCGCGTTTCTCAACACGGGGTCGTGGTTCATCCTTGGCGTCGAGCGAGACGAACCAGTACGGACAGATGCCGCCTTCGAGCACGCCGTCTCGAACGAACTCGGCGTCAACGGGACCGTTCGGCTCCTGAAGAACATCAACGGGTTCTTTCTGCTCGAAGAATGTCGCAAAGCGTGGCGCGAGGCGGACGAACCGGCCGATTACGAGACGCTTCTGTCGGCCGCAGAAGAGGCAAAGCCACGGACCGCGCTCGTTGATACGGATGCTGAAACTTTCAGCATCGACGAACCGATGCCCGACCAGATTCGGGCCTACTGCCGCCGAACGGACCAGCCCGTTCCGACGGGACAGGGTAGTCTCGTCCGCTGTCTGCTCGACAGTCTGGCAGCGAAAGTGGCGCTAGAACTCGATGCGCTCGCGGCAGTCGTCGACGACCCACCGTCACGTATCGTTCTCGGTGGCGGCGGTGTGAGAAACGAACTGTTCTGTCAGTTACTGGCCGACATCACCGACCGCCCAGTGTCGACTGGGCCAGTCGAGGCAACGGCTGTCGGCAACATCCTCACACAGGCCGTTGCGGCGGGGCGCGTGCCGGACATCGAGACTGGTCGGCAGTTGATCGAGTCGGCGTTCGAGACGACGACCTACGAACCACAGGCTGGTGGTGAGTTGGCCGAGTCAAAAGATCGGTTGGCTGCACTGACCGACGAATCGCTGTCCGGAGCCTGACGCTTTCACTGCGAGGTGTAGCCGCCGTCCATCACGACGGTCGACCCCGTCATGTACGACGAGGCGTCCGATGCGAGATAGACAACCAGTTCTTTCAGTTCCTCTGGTCGACCGAGACGGCCCATCGGCGTATTCTCCAGCCAGGTTTCCTCCATCTCCGGGTTCTCTTCGAGCACTTCGTCGACGAGTTCGGTCCGCATGTACCCGGGCGCGATGGCGTTGACGCGGACGCCCTGATCGCCCCACTCGACCGCCAGTGACTGGGTCAGCATTCTGACGCCAGCTTTCGTCGTGTTGTAACTGGCCTGTTTCTGTGGGACGTTCACGTCGAAGCCCGACATCGAGGAGATATTGACGATGCGGCCCTCACCCCGTTCGAGCATCTGCTGGCCGACATGTTTGGCACAGAGGAAGACGCCGTCGAGATTGACTGACACGACACGCCGCCATGACTCGATGCTCGTCTCCTCCGCAGGCGAGTTTTCGACGATGCCGGCGTTGTTGACCAGTACATCAATTGGTCCGAGGCGGTCGGTCACGTCCTCGACCATCGCCTCAACGGAGGCTTCGTCCGTCACGTCGACCTCAGTCGCAATAACGTCCGTTTCGCCGTCGAGTTCCGAGGCCGTCCGTTCCGCTTTCTCGAGGTTCACGTCCGCGATAGCCACGTCGGCCCCCATCTCCGTGAGACCGGTCGCCATTTGCTTGCCGAGACCCTGCGCAGCACCGGTGACGATAGCTGTCTCTCCGTCGAGGGAGAAACTGTCAAGTACACTCATGCGTACGCTTGGTGCTCCGGTAGCCTCCAGCATAAATGTACGCCTATCTCTATCACAGTCCTTGTTGGACCGATATCGGCAGCCAGTCATTACAAGTACTCCCTTGCAGATAACACAGCTATGCAAATCACCGACTTCGAACTGTTCGCCGTGCCGCCGCGGTGGTTGCTTCTGAAGCTGGAGACTGACGAAGGGATCGTCGGCTGGGGTGAGCCGATTGTTCAAGGTCGGTTAGAGACGGTTCGGGCCGCAGTCACTGAACTCATCGAGGCGTATCTCCTCGGGGCCGACCCGCTCCGAACCGAGTATCACTGGCGGAAGCTCTACCAGAGCGGCTACTTCCGCGGCGGGCCGATACTCATGAGCGCGCTCGCCGGCATTGATCACGCGCTCTGGGACATCAAGGGGCGACACTACGACGCACCAGTGCACGAGCTACTCGGCGGACACGTTCGCGATAAACTACTCGTCTACCAGTGGCTCGGTGGTGACGATCCCGAAGACGTGGCTGTCGCGGCAAGAGAGGACCGGAAACGCGGCTACAGAGCGTTCAAATTCAATTTTGCCCGGGAGTTTCGGCCGATTGAAACGCCGAGCGCTGTCGATCATGCGGTTGAGCGCGTAGCCGCAATCCGTGACGCCGTCGGTGACGACGCCCTCGTCGGCGTCGACTTTCACGGCCGCGTCTCGAAACCGATGGCTGCGGATCTCGTCGAACGGCTCGAACAGTTCGATCTGATGTTCATCGACCAGCCGTTGCTCCCCGAACACGACGACTCGTTTGCCAGTATCTCCAAGCGGACGACTGTCCCGATAGCGACTGGCGAACGATTCTATTCGCGCTATGACTGCAAGCGCCTCCTCGTCGACGACGGGGTGTCGATACTCCAGCCTGATGTGACCCACGTCGGTGGCATCAGCGAGATGCGCAAGGTCGCATCGATGGCGGAAGCGTTCGACGTGGCCGTCGTTCCGCACTGCCCGCTCGGTCCCGTCGCGTTCGCGGCGAGCCTACAGGTCGGGTTTTGCGCCCAGAACGTCGTGCTGCACGAACAGGACCTCGATCTACACGACCCAGCGACGAGCCCGCGACTCAAGGTCCTAGAGGACCCGGAGACGTTCCAGTTCGAAGACGGCTACGTCAAACGACCAACCGGCCCCGGACTCGGTATCGACATCGACGAGGCCCTCATTCGAGAACTGGCACAGACAGAGGTCAACTGGTACAACCCGGTCTGGCACCATGAGGACGGGAGCGTCGCGGAGTGGTAACTGGCCGCGGCGACCGAATCAATCCGACCACCCTGTGTATTTTTATGGCTCTGTTCCGTTCGAACAGGTATGCGAACTGCTGTACTGGTAGAACCAACTGAGTTCGAACTACAGGACCGTCCCAGACCGTCGCCCGGGCCCGACGACGTACTTGTTGCCGTGCGCGACGTCGGCATCTGTGGCTCCGACATCCACTACTACAGACACGGTCGTATCGGCGACTACGTCGTCGAAGACCCGCTCGTCCTCGGGCACGAGAGTGCGGGTGAAGTCGTCGAAGTCGGCGAGAACGTTACTGACCACGAAACGGGCGACCGCGTCGCGCTTGAACCCGGCGTTCCCTGCCGGCGCTGTGCCCACTGCAAGCGCGGCGACTATCACCTCTGTGAATCCGTGCGGTTCATGGCGACGCCGCCACACGACGGCGCGTTCACGGAATACGTCTCGTGGCCGGCCGACTTCGCCTACACGCTCCCGGAATCGGTCTCCACCGCCGAGGGGGCGCTGTGCGAACCGCTTTCGGTCGGAATACACGCCTGCCGACGCGGTAACGTTGGAACTGGCGATACAGTGCTCATAACCGGAGCCGGACCGATCGGGCTGATGGTGATGGAGGCCGCGCGCGCCGCAGGCGCGACGGAGGTAATGTTGACCGACGTCGTTGACGAAAAACTAGAGTTCGCTGAAAAACGTGGAGCAGATCTGACAGTCAACGTTACCGAAACGGATCTCGATACGGCGGTCGCCCAGTACACGGACGGCGTCGGTGCTGATGTGGTCATCGAAGCCTCCGGTGCGGAGCCGTCGATCAAGTCGACGGTCGACGTGGTTAGTCGGGGCGGCACGGTCGTTCTAGTCGGACTCGCTAGCGAAGCGGAGGTCCCAATCGACGTGCTGGAACTCATCGACAACGAAGTCGATGTCCACGGTTCGTTCCGGTACAAGAACACCTATCGTGCGGCTGTCGACCTGTTGGCCGACGGCGAAGTCGACGTCGAGGGTATCATTGACTTCGAATCAGAACTCGAAGACATCGACGATGCGTTCCGCCAAGCGATGGAGCCGACCGTGGTCAAGGGCATGATATCACTTGATTCGTAACCGGCACTGCATTGAGAAGACTGTCCTGAAAAAGCACAATATGATAGATATACAGATGGTACTGAGTATTGGTAGTAATTTCAGCATGCCCGTTGTACGCACGACCTCATGACGCGACTCTGAAACAATCAATGAGGCGGTATATTATCTAAATGGACAGTCAGATAGCGCTTGAGTCCCATTATTTGGGATCCTGAGGGGTTTCGGTAGATACCCGAGATATCTACTCTACAACCATCACACTTCCCAGAGATAGCCATTACAGCAAAATAAAATATTCTGTTTAAAACGTAATTTCACAGTCCGATTGGTTTTCTATGATTTAGTTGTGCTTAGGTATGACGATCTATCAGAGTGGTGTGCCAGAGTGAGATACCCACGCACTGTGAGTAGCCGAACGGTTATACCCCACAACCGTTGTGGGCGGATATGGACCTTTCAATCGTTGACCTCTCTCCGGTCCCGGATGAGGGCACTGCAACTGACGCGTATGCGAACACCATCGATGCTGCCCAGCAGGCCGAACGCCTCGGCTACTCCCGCTTTTGGGTGGCGGAACACCACGGGATGGGAAAGAAACTTGCAGGAACAACACCCGAGGTACTGCTGGGCAACCTCGCCGCCGAAACCGACTCGATCCGGCTCGGATCGGGGGCGGTCCTGCTCAATCACTACAGTCCGTTCAAAGTCGCAGAACTGTTCGGCTCTCTTGACGCGCTCGCGCCAGGACGCATTGACGCGGGGCTTGGGCGGGCCAACGGCTCTCCGGCTGTCGACCGGGCACTCGGGACGGACAGACGTGTCCGGAACCCTGACGAAGACCACGCCGAAAAAATCGAGGCTGTCGTCTCGCATCTCTACGATAGCTACCCGGACGGACACGCGTACAGCGATATCGAGATTCCCAGTTCAGGTGGGGACACACCTGTTCCGTGGGTTCTCGGCTCAAGCCCGTCGAGCGCCGCACTGGCTGGCAAGCTCGGTCTGCGCTACTGTTTCGCTGCGTTCATTCGACCGAATCTGGCTGTCCGTTCGTTCGAGGAATACCGAAACCACTTCCAGTCGTCGCAGTTGGCCGGCAGTGTGGGCGAGCCAGAAGGAATGGTTGCGGTAAACGCAGTCTGTGCCGAAACCGACGAGGAAGCGGCGCGGCTCCGTGCCGTGGCCGAAGCCTCGTTCAAGCGGATGGAGCGAGGAGTCATCGGTACGACACCATCTATCGAGGAAGCAATCGACGAGCTTGGAGCCGTACCCGAACCGACGCCTGCCACGCTGGATACCGGTGAGTGGCCGCGGGCGATTTCCGGCAGTCCAGAGACACTCAATGACCTACTCGAACAGCTGGCTGATCGGGTTGGCGTCGATGAGGTGATGATTCAACATGTTGTCAGCGACCACGCTGACGCGCTCCGCTCCCACGAGTTGCTCGCAGACGGCGTCGGCCTCACACCGCAGTAGACCCTCCTACTGGAGTGGATTGGGAGCAGGTCACTGCGTTACAATCTTTGAGGCCCATTTTATGCTAGTAAAGTCCTATTCGAAGTCTTTATTTGGATTTCCTATGCTTGTCTTGTTAAATTTGATCATATAGATGCCTATTTTGAGGCCATAGTTGAATTTATAGTTCTATAGTGTTGTTTTCTAGAGCGCGTATTTAATATACAGATGTAAAACGCTACGATGGCGTTTTTTCGGAAAGGCACTGGCCTCCAGCGGTTTCAGATACGGCCTATTCGGATCAACTCAGTCGTCCGCGGCCGCAGTGGCGGTCGGTTCCGCAAGGTCGGCTTCGGACAGCTCAGACACGGGCGACCACTCCAAATCACGCTCGTACTCGAAGGCATGGTGGTCCTGCGTGGGGTCGATGACCGTTAGCGAGAGCCAGTTGTTATCCAGCAGGTTCGCCACCTCCGGGTGGTCAGCAAGTACATTGGTGACGCGGTCGACCGGCGCGTGGATAACCGTCGAGAGGCGGAGCGGCTGGTGGTAGAGGTCGTCGTCGGCAGCCATGAGTGACTGCAGCGGGAGGCCGGTCATCAGGTCGCCGCCGTTGCCTTGGTAGACGCCGATGTTGCCGACAGGATTGTGGGTCACCTTCGACCCGCTACCGTAGACAGCGTTGTCGACCGTCGAGAAGTAGTACTGGGTGTTGATCCACTGTGTGACGACCATCGGTCCGGTGAGAATCGCCTCCAGCGCCTCGCCGTCAGGGTCGGTCGACCAGTCGTACGAGTGGAGGAAGGCGCGGCCGTCGAGGTCAACACCGCTCGTCAGTTCGCGGGGGGCGATAACGAAGCCAGCGTTACCGGCCAGGCCCCATTCAGGACGGGTCTCGGCCCAGTCGGCGGCGCGGCGCTCCGTTTCGCTGACCCCTGCCGACGCGTCAGATCCCATCGATTCGGCACGCTCTGCAGTCGCGTTCTCGCGAGCGGTGGCGAGGTCGGCGCGCAACTGGCCGAGGTCGTCAGCGTGGCTCTCGGGCACGTCGCTGTCGTATAGCTCCACCTCGTCGGTCGTCGTGTTGTGTTCACCGGCGACGAAGACGGTGTCGTCGGGAATCTCGAAGCCGCGGTCGCGGAGCGCGGACCGGACTTCGGTGTCGTTGCAAATCGCCGCCAGCACACGGGCGTTCGGGCCGCCGGGGTTGCCGGCGCAGGCACCACAGTCAAGACTCGAATCGTAGGGGTTGTTTGTCGTCTCACTGGCGTGCCCGGTGAAGACGACGAGGCGACTGAACGTCTCCCAGCCCATCAGGTCGAACGCGGTGGCGGCGTACTCGACTTTCTCACCGGTGGTCAGCCCCACCGGCAGATCACCGGTATAGGTGTGCTGGTGGTGGACGAGCGGGTCACAGAACTCGTGTTCGTCGGGAACCGAGCCGTCAGCCGCATCGAATAGGCCGTGCACGCGACCGGGGACAAGCGTGCGGGCAGCGAGTGCGAGGCCGTACCCACTCCCTGCAGTTTCGACGAAGCCGTAGGCCGTGGCGGCGTTCGCCTCTAGCGTTTCGATAATTTCGTCGGCGGTTTCACGAATACCCGACCAACGATCATGGCTCTCCTGGGTGTCGTCGTCGGTTGGCACGTCGGTGACGTGATGCTGTGGGTCGAGAATCGGGGGGCAGGCGTCGACCGACACGTCAGTATCATAGCCTTGATACTCCATCGGAATACCGAAGAATCCAGCGTAGCCGTGGGTCTCGTAGTCGCCTGCAGCCTCGATGTGGCGGCGGATGATCTCCGAACGGGTATCGATACAGAAGACCATCTGCGCGTCCGGGCGGCCCGAGTTGTCGCTGTCGGCCAGCGATTGGCTCTCCGTGGCAACTGTCTCGACCAGGTCGCCGCGATAGGTCTCCTCCCAGGCGCGCAGGAACGCCCCAGCGAGTTCGGCAGCTGGGCCCGGGTTGATGCTATCGTTCGAGGGAACGATATCAGCACCGACGGCATCTAGCAGGGCCAGACGGGCCGCGAGGTATCCAGCCAGCGAAATCGGGTACGTCGACTGCCACGCGCCCTCGTCATCGGCACGCTGCTTGATGAGTCCCGTCCAGCCCGGGAGAGCGGCCAGTTGCTCCTCGATGATGGCCACCCACTGGCTCTCCGGGTACGACGCAAGCACTGTTTCGATGGTCTCGGTCGGCGTCTCCGGTAGGTCGGTGATGATCCCTTCATCGGGGATATCGCCGTCGTGTTCGGCCACGCCGCGGAAGGCGGTGTAAAACCCCGCTTCGCGGTTCGGCATCGACCAGTGGGCGCTCCCCTCATCAAGGAACGCTGACAGCCATTTCGTCAGGACCTGATCGACGCGTTCCGAGGCAGTGTCGGAGTCACTGTCCGTGGCATCGGTCGCTTCGGCCATCTGGTCAAGCAGTATCTCGGGGTCGTTCTCGTAGCCGGCCTCGGAGAGTTCCGCGTCGAGAACTTCCGTGTCTATCTGGCCGCGCTGCAGCGCCGCACGGAACGTCTCCGGACTTGGGTAGCCACGGCCGCCCAACAGGTCGGCTGCCTGCGTGACCGCCTCACTGAACGGCTGGTCCTCGAACCCCGCGAGGGGGTTTGCCGTCACGAACGAGTGGATGGGCCAGAGGGAGCCGACGGTGGTCGCTGCGCTGTCGATACTGTCGTGGATGGTGGATTCAGTACTCATTGTAGTCCTCCGTCGTGGTCAGCACAGTGTCGGCCGACGGCTGGCCGGCGTTCAGCAGCGCCACGTAGAGACGCTGGCTACGCTCGTGGATCCCGGTCTCGATGCCGATGTAGATACCGACGAAGAAGACGGCGATGATGCCGTGGAGCAATGTCAGTTCGGTCGTTGCGGGGCTGACAGATATGAGCCCCGAGACCCTCGTGTAGACCGCGGCGTAGATGACGATGGCGGGGAAGAAGACTATCGGGACGGCCCCGTAGCGGGCCGCCGTCGGAAGCGAAGTATGCTGGACAGCGTTGCGGGCCGCATGGAGCGTCGTGAACACCACGAAGAAGGTCAGCAGAAGACCACTGTCGACATGCCCTCCCTTCCCTGTCAGCACTGTAAACACCGCGCCGCCGGCGAGCCCGGTCAGCAGTGTGACGACGCCGCCGACGACGCTCGTCGTCATTCCAATCGTGTGTGGTGTCTCCTCGCTCGGGGTCGTGTGTTCGACCTGTCCGCCGGCACTGAGGAACTGGTAGGCCTTGTAGAAGCCGTGCAGGATGAGGTGGGTGATAGCAGCCCCGAAAAATCCGAGGCCGGCCTGCATGATCATGAATCCCATCTGGCCAACCGTCGAACAGCCGAGTTTGCCCTTGATATCCGTCTGAACAGATTTCAGGAGTTTCCCGCCAATGGCACTGGCACCACCGACGCCGACGATTGCGAGCATGAGCGCAGGGTCGACGGTGATGACCGGCGCGAAACGAGTCAACAGAATGCCACCCGCGTTGACGAACCCAGCGTGCATCAGCGCGGAGGCAGGCGTCGGCGCGGTCATCGAAGAGAGGAGCCAGCCGTGGAACGGAACAAGCGCGGATTGAATCATCGCCGCGAGTACGAGTGCGCCTGCGGCGACCAGCCACACCGGGCCACCGAGTGAGTCGGAGGCTGCAGTAATTCCGGAGACCGTGGTCGCACCGGTCACCCACCACAGTGCCGCCAGCGCGACACCGAGAAGCGCGCTGCTGGCAATGAAGTACTTGCGGGCGACCGCGGCAGCTGCCTGTGCCTGATCCCAGCCGCTGACGATACCGATGAGTTTCGCCATCAGCAGCCCCATCGCGAGCCACAGCGCCCCGAAGAGAGCGAGGTGGTCAGCCGCGACCAGCCCCATCACAACCACCGTGAAACCGAACACGGTGGCGAAAAAGGACGTTTTGAGGCGACTCCCAGCCAGATAGCGACGCGAGTAGCTGTGAACGATACCGCTGAAGAAGGTGACAACTACCCACATCAGAACTGTCAGACCGTCGACGGCGACAATCCCGGGTATCTCCCACACGAACTCGGTTCGGATTCGGACGGCAAGCACAGCAATGCTCGCGGCAAGCATCGACCATACGAGCCATGTGAGTGCGACAGGCACGAGCGGCGAGTCAGCCGTCGTGTCCGGGAGTGATCCAACCGTCTTCGGTGAGTTGTGTCCTGACATCGTTGTTCGTGACCAATCACAGACTGTGATTGACCGGTTCTAGTTGTCTTCACCCATAGTGCGAACGGACTGGTTATTAAATCCTTCTATACTACCAATTTGTTCCTAAAGAAGTGCATTATAGAACATTATGTTTTCCGGCAAAGGTCCAGCCAAAAGCACTGCCAGGGTATTAACCGGGTCCTTCACAGCCTGTGCCGGCAAACTTCTTGGAAGGCGAGTCTCCGGTACACAGGCACACAGATTCGACAATCAGAGACTGATTGCGTATTGAGCGGTGGTGATGTTACCAGACTGTTCGTTGAGGGAACTCGAAAATCAGATCGTGATGGAGGCTGCGTCGGTCACTTTGATGACGTGGCCAGCCGTATGTTCCCGGGTGCGCAATCGTTGGCATACAGCTCCGCAACAGCAGTCCCGCAGCTAGCTCTCGTTCCCAGAATCGAACTTACCGAAGGGCGTCGTCTCATGGCTCCGGACGAGTACTTCATCGGCCACCGTCAGTCCCATATCGAGAAGTGCCTGGGCGACGGGTGTGATGTCGCTATCCGATTTACCGACGGCCGTCACGAGGAGATTCTCCTCGCCGGTGACCAGTTCCTGAACCGATACCACGCCGTCTATGTCGAGGATTTTGGGGATTAAATCGCCTCGCTCGGGAATCGACGCTGTGCAGTAGAGCAACATCCGGAGCGGGTAGCCCGCCTGCTGATAGTCGACATCAGCGCTGTAGCCTTTGACGATCTCGCTGGACTCGAGATGGTTAATGCGCTTCCGGACGGTGCTGTCGGACGTATCGGTTCGTTCTGCGATGTCCCCGGACGACATATTTCGAGCATCTTCCTGTAATGCGTACAGGATTGCTCTGTCCACGTCGTCGATTTCCTCGTCGGCCATACTAGTGTGTCCACAGCAAGGACACTTTACTGTTGTACGTTCCGCCGATAGCGCTGCTGTAGCTGTTACCAATGGGAGGGGATTTCGACGGCTCTTGATACAGTTGTCAATCGATGGGCCAGATCTGATTTTGGGAGGACAGCACTGAGATGATCCTGTTCATGAGCAAGGCTGCGGTGAAAGCCATCACGCACCCAGCAGTTGGGATGACTGGGCTAAGTCTACCGCAGGATTTCGTTTTCAGGTGCGCCTAAACTCCGAAGCAGTTATATATTTTTAGGCAGGCCTAACATTTATGTCGAGAGATGACACGAATTGCGAGGGCCCGACGAGACGTGACTACATGAAATACGGCAGTGCGGTGGTGGGTGGCGGCTTGCTAGCGGGGTGTACAGGTCAGTCCGGATCAGAAGCAGCCCCGACCCAGACAGGCACAGGAGGCCAGTCATCCTCAGTGACTGAACCAACAACGGCTGACGATGGATACACTGTTACAATGTCTCCCATGGGAACCGTCGAGTTCGAATCGGTTCCCCAGAGTGTGTTCACGATACTGGGCCACCACGTGGATATGCTGGTCGCACTCGGTCGGGGGGATGCGATCAACGCGATGCACGCGCCTGAATATCACCAATCGCTCTATCAGAAGTTCCTCCACCGACTGGAAGGCGTCTCAATCGACTGGGAGGGCCTGTATGCTTCGTGGCCACCGTCAAAAGAGAAACTCTACGAACTGAACAGCGATGTCCACATAGCTGATCCAGCGAAGGTTGCGACAGCCGAGGGATGGGACAACGACAGCCTCCAAGAGATAGGCACAAACGTTGGCCCGTGGTTCGGAAACACGCTCAGCGGCACGCAGCAGGAGCCGCCATCAGGCTGGCCCGATGCGTACGACTACTATACGCTCTGGGAAATCTTCGGAAAGATCGCGGAGGTCTTTCGGGAAAGGGAACGATACGAGGCATTCGTATCTGTCCGCGAATCGATGATGGAAACTATCAGCGCGGGCCTTCCGTCAGAAAGTGAACAGCTGAGTGCGGCACTGGTCCTGTTCTCTACATCCGGCGAGAAAATCTGGGGCTACAAGATGAACCATCCGGGCTACTACGCTGCTCACACCCGCCCGCTGGGTGCGACCGATGCGTTAGCCGATGCTGTCGGTGACGGGTACGGCGACGACGGACGGAACATCACGCTCGACACCGAACTGCTTCTCGAATCCGATCCATACGTGCTACTCGTTCTCGGGCCAATGGCGGGGTCCCACAATCTCGACGATATCCGGTCACAGCTGGAGGACAACGAGGTGACAAGAAAAATCACTGCTGTCCAAGAGGGACAGATATACGCGCAAGGTGCGCGTCGGCAGGGTCCGATTCTGAACCTGTTCCAGACGGAGATGACCGCGAAACAGTTGTACCCCGACCAGTTCGGTGAGTGGCCAGGCTACGCCGAGGGCGATCCGTACCCCGAAATTCCCGCCGGGGAACAACTGTTCGACCGCCAGCGGGTCGCCGACATAATCACGGGTGCGGGACAGTGACTGACGCCGAGAAGACGCCGCGTGGACGGCCTACACGTAGGGACTATATCAGGGATGCTGGGATAATTGCAGGCGGCAGTTTACTCGCCGGGTGTGCCGGCGATGCTGTCTCAGAATCCACCCCAAGAGAGAATCGAGAGACACCCACGGCGACCGGGACGAGATCGTATACCGTCTCCATGGAGCCGGTGGGCGACGTTACGTTCCAGACGGTTCCCGAGCGATGGCTCCCTTACGGTGGCGCCTACGCCGATATGGGCGTGGCCCTCGGACAGGCCGATGGTCTCACAGGTATCGGCGGGGCGGATCGCTACTACACGTACGTCTACGATGAGCTTTCCGGTGTTTCCGTCGACCAAGAGACGATTGACGCGAATCCGGAGGTCCGAACGAAAGAGGAGTTTTACGAACTCGACAGCGACGTGCACCTCTATGACCCACAGATGCTCGTCAACTGGTTCGACTGGTCGCAGTCGGACGTCGACGAAATCACCGAGAACGTCGCTCCGTTCATCGGGAATCTGATCTTCCGTCGCTCCGATGAATGGCACGACTACCGGTATTACACGCTCTATCAGGCCTTCGAGAAGGTCGCAGAGGTCTTCCAGGAACAGGCCCGGTACGAAGCGTTCAAACAGCTACACGACGACTACATTGCGGACCTCCAGAGCCAACTCCCGCCGGCCGAGGAGCGTCCGAACGTCCTCCTTACCTACGAGGGCTCCGACGAACCGGAGTCATTCTCCCCCTATCGATTGACTGACAAGGGGACGAGTAAGAAGCAGTGGCGTGACCTCAGGGTTACCGATGCGCTCGCCGGGACGGATATTGAGAACCTCAGCACGACCAATCGGGGCGAATACGACTACGAAACGCTTCTATCGGTCGATCCAGACGTTATTCTCATCCGCGGCCACGAGCGGAAATCGGCGACCGAGTTCCGGGAGACTGTCCTGCAGTTCATGCAGGACCACACCGTCGGCAGTCAACTGACCGCAGTACAGAACGGACGCGTGTATCGCGGTGGCTACCTCCGACAGGGGCCAATTCATAATTTCTTTTTGACCGAACGGGCGGCCCAACAACTCTATCCCGACATCTTCGGCGACGTGACCGCCGACACTGAACTGTTCGACCGACAGCAAATCGCCGATATCGTCACGGGTGAGTTCGAATGACTGGCTCGGACGGAGCGACGTTCGAACGACTGACACGGAGAGAAATTGTCAAAGGCAGCGGGGCACTCGCTCTCGGTGGATTGCTCGCCGGATGTTCGGGCGATAGTAGTCAGGAGTCTTCAGTGGCCGAGACCAGCGACATGACCACAGATACCGGAGCGAGCGCTACTGAGACCGATCCAGCGACTTCCGGCGGGGCGTATTCAGTGACGATGGAGCCAGTCGGAACCGTCGAATTCGAAACTGTGCCCGAGACAATCGCCCCGTTCACCGCGGACTATATCGATATGCTGGTCGCGCTCGGTCACGGCGACGCAGTACAGTCGATCTGGTACCGTGGACGGTACAAGACGCTGCACTATGAGGAACTCGATGGAGTGTCTATTGGCCTCGACGGGCTCACACAGCTCTGGAACGATGGCGTCTCGAAAGAACCGTTCTACGAGATGGACGCAGACCTGCACCTCATCGATCCCAACGCACTTATCGACTGGCTTGGGGCGTGGAATCAGTCGGACCTCGCAGAGATTCGGGAGAACGTCGCACCGTTTCTCGGGAACCTCATCTTCCGGCGGACCGATGACTGGCACGACTACCGGTACTACAGCCTGTACGAGGCGTTCGAGAAAGTGGCTGAGATGGTTCAGGAACGGGCGCGCTTCGAGGCGATCCGTTCACTCCACAACGAACTGGTCGAAACGGTGCAGGCTCGGCTCCCAGCACCGGAGCAGCGACCGAACGCCGCGCTCATGTTCGCCGGCGAGGAGCCGGAAGCGTTCACGCCGTATCGGATCAGCGGGAGCGGAGCCAACAAGGAACACTTCCAGACGCTCGGAATTTCCGACGCCTTTGCTGATACCGGCGTCGAAGGATACTCCGGCTCAGAATTACTCGATTACGAGACGTTGCTTGAGATAGATCCGGACTCACTCCTTCTGCGATACCATCGCGAAGGGAAGACCCGTGAGGAGTTCGAGAACTCAGTACTCGCCTATATGAAAGACCACGAAGTGGGCAGTCGGTTGCGGGCCGTCCAGAATGACAGGGTGTTTCGCGGCGGCCCGATCTACACCGGCCCGTTGCATAACCTATTCATGATCGAACGGTACGCGAAGCGGTACTTCCCCGAGGAGTTCACAGAGGCGCACCTGTTCGACCGGGAGCACCTCGCGACAATTATCAACGACGGTAGAGACGAATAACGACACCGTTTTCCAGCACAGCCTGCCACAGGCACTTTCCAGCGGCTCCGCTGTCGTGCGAATAGACTTGGAAAGACTTTTACACAGATTCGAGTTCACATTTATACAGATGTCCACAGCTACCATACGCGATGTCCTCAGCGGTGGCGGCGACCGGTTCGTCTACGTCGTCTCCGCGTTAGCCGCGCTGAACGGACTGTTGTTCGGGTTCGACACCGGGATCATCTCGGGCGCGTTCCTGTTCATTCAGGACTCGTTCGTCATGTCGCCGCTCGTCGAGGGGATCATTGTCAGTGGCGCGATGGCAGGGGCCGCGGCCGGCGCGGCTGTGGGTGGCCAGTTGGCCGACCGCCTCGGTCGCCGTCGCCTCATCCTCATCGCGGCTATCGTGTTCTTCGTCGGATCGTTCACGATGGCCGTCGCGCCGACCGTCCCCGTCCTCGTCGCCGGTCGGCTTATCGACGGCGTCGCTATCGGCTTCGCGTCGATTGTCGGCCCGCTGTACATCTCTGAAATCGCACCACCAGAGATCCGTGGCGGACTCACCTCGCTCAATCAGCTCATGGTGACTACCGGAATCCTGCTCTCGTATTTCGTCAACTACGCGTTCGCCGACGCTGGCGCGTGGCGCTGGATGCTCGGTGCCGGGATAGTCCCGGCCGTCGTTCTTGCTATTGGCATTCTGAAGATGCCTGAGAGCCCACGTTGGCTCTTCGAGCATGGGCAGAAAGACGAGGCCAGAGCCGTGCTCAAGCGAACGCGGTCCGACGGTGTCGAGCAGGAACTCGACGAGATCGAAGAGACCGTCGAAACACAGTCCGAAACCGGCGTTCGGGACCTGCTGGCTCCGTGGCTCCGTCCCGCGCTCGTGGTCGGGCTTGGACTCGCTGTCTTCCAGCAGATTACCGGTATCAACGCGGTCATCTACTACGCCCCGACAATTCTCGAGTCCACCGGCCTTGGAAGTGTGGCCTCGATCCTCGCGACAGTCGGCATCGGGACGATCAACGTAGTGATGACGGTCGTGGCAATCATGCTTGTCGACCGCGTCGGTCGTCGCCGGCTCTTGCTTGTCGGTGTCGGCGGGATGGTTGCGACCCTCGCCGTCCTCGGTACCGTATTTTACCTTCCCGGGCTCGAAGGCGGCCTCGGTATTATCGCCACGATCAGCCTGATGCTGTTCGTGTCCTTTTTTGCAATCGGTCTCGGCCCGGTCTTCTGGCTCCTGATATCTGAGATATACCCGCTTTCCGTTCGCGGGTCGGCGATGGGCGTCGTTACTGTCGCCAACTGGGGTGCGAATCTCCTCGTGTCGCTGACGTTCCCCGTCCTCACTGACGGCGTCGGAACCTCTGCGACGTTCTGGCTGTTCGGTCTCTGCAGTCTCCTGGGACTGGTGTTCGTCTACCGTTACGTCCCCGAAACCAAGGGCCGGACGCTTGAGGCAATCGAAGACGACCTCCGGCAGAACATCTCGTTGGCTGACTGAGCCAGCCATCGGAACGGCGGGCGAATCCACCGCTCTCGCTGTTTACACCCCGAGACGGTCTAACGCACTATCGAGTCTCGGGAGTCCGTCTTCGCCGAGAAACCGCACGTTCTCCAGCGCGTGAAAGGCGACATACACGTCGCGTCGGTCTTCGAAGTACCCTGTGGAAATGTCGCGGTGTTGTCGGTATTCGTCGTAGAAGGCAGCTCCAATCGAATCCAGTCGATCGACGTACGCTAGGTCAACTTCAGCGTGGCCGAAATAGATCGCTGGATCGAGGACGGCTCGAACGGTTCCGTCAGCCACGACAGCGTTTCCGGGATGGATATCGCCGTGCAACAACGATGGCGTGGCTGGCTCGACGAGGCGAGCATCGAGCGTTTCCGCCAGTCGCTGTATCCGGTCGAACTCGGCGGCTGGCAAGGTTCCATCGTTCCGCGCGGCCTCTGCAAAAGGGAGGAGCCGTCGCTCGCGGAAGAAATCGATCCACGACTCGGTCCATGGATTCGACTGACTGAACGGGCCCGAGAGGGTATCGAACGGAAAACCGAACGCGTCAGCCGAGATGTCGTGGAGAGCCGCGACGTGTCGCGCAAGGTCGCGTTCGGCCCGCTTGTCGAATCGGCCGTCGCCGCGAATAAACGACAGTACGAGCAGTTCCGGTTCGACGTGGAGGACGTCCGGAACGGGGAGGGGCGTGTCACGGTCGAGGTACTGAAGCATTGCTGCCTCGATTCCGAGCGGCGAGTCGTCGACTTTCACCGCCAAATCAGGACGGTCGCGAAAGGCCACACGGTAGACCGACCCGACTTCCCCGCCGTCGAGCTCCGTCGCGTCGTGAGCGTCGGCGTCTAGTACGCTCGAAACCCGCTGTAACACTGTCGCCTTCGTTCGTTCCGCGCCCGTCCCGTCATCCATATTCGGCGTACGAGAAGCGGTCGAATATGTCTGTTTGTCTCTGTTTCGGCAGCGAAAACAGATCTGCCCGACCCTGACTGGAAATTTCTGGGAACAGGCAGTGCTCGAAACAGCTGTGACGCTACACGGACCGGTCAGCGCTGTCACCGAACTGCACGACAAGTCGTTCCGTAGCGAGGGCGTACACTGTCATCTCCGTCCCCTTCTCCGAGTACCACGTTTCGGCGGGTTCGATAAGGTCAGCTTCACAGAGACGGTCGAGATGATAGGAGACGCTCTGGAGTGAGCGGTCGACTGTGTCCGCGATATCCGATGCGGTCCGCGGTTCGTCTCTGACCGCCCCCAATATCTCCTGGGCGGCATCGGACGAGAGGATCTGAAGGACATCAGTCGGTTCGGTACCGTTGACTACGACGTTCGTCTGCTCTCGAGGTGCATAGTCAACCGGTGGGTGGTGTGGGAAAGTGCTTGCCATGAGTTGTAGGGAGGGTATCGGCGATCGTTTCTGTTTGTTCGGCTCAATCCGAACAAACCAATCAAACAATTTAATACTTACGGAAGTAATAGCCAGAAATATGATACAGCAGGACACGCGGCAAACAGGGCAGCCAGTTCGGATTCATGAGTGATGATGACAATTCGGTCGCACGGGAACGTATCATCGAATCGATGGAACAGTCGGCAGAGGTGTACGGCCTCAGCCGAAGTGCCGGGCGCATCTACGGCGTGCTGTACTTCGCTGCAGCGCCGCTCTCTATTCCGGAACTGGTCGATGAAACTGGCTATGCGAAATCAACGGTCAGTAACGTCACGCGGACACTGTCGCGTGTCGGACTCATCCACCGCAGGTCGTCTACAGGGGGCGGGAGACGAGTCCGGTTTGAGGCCGAACGCGAGATCTGGTTCATCCTGCAGGACGTGTTCCAGCAATACATCCAGCGGGAAGTTCAGACGACGCTCAGGACCATCTGCCGGGCGGAAGAGCAGATGTCGGCAGATACTCGCGAGCAAGAGCGCGTTCGAAATCTCCGCGAGACGTACGAAGACCTGGAAGAGATTGTACAGCTCGCATCAGAGTACTCGGCCGCCGAACTCCGCGAGGCGCTTGAAGCGTACGAGCAGTAGTCACCGCTACCAGTAGACCGTGTAGGTACACGCATCGTCCCCGTGCCGGCGACACGTCTCGCCCGTTTCTTCGAGGAACACGAACGCGTCGACCGGCGCGTACTGCTGGGCAACCCCACGGATGAGACCACGGTCGAACGGACATGGATACGGGTTCTCACAGGTCACCTCGCCGGTCCGGTCGCCAACGGATTCGAAGCGATACTGCCCGATGTCCCCGCCGCGGTGATTCCGCTGGTAAGCCTCGTCTATCGACTGGAGGCCCGCCGGAACAGTATCAAAGTCGTTCGGCCAGTCCGCGACGCGGGGTATCTGTTCGCCGAGTCGGTCAAGAACGTGCGGTTGCAGGTCATCGGCAATCGTCTCGAACGCGTTCAGCCAGGCCTGCTGTGGGTACCACTCATCAGCCGCCGGTTCGGTGATCCCCTCCGAAGCGAGCGCCGTTAGCGCCCGGTCTCGGTACTCGTCTGAGAACTTCCCCATCGCCGCCTCAACTATCGTGAGTACCGTTTGCCCGTTAACTTCGACGGCCGGGTCAAACGCGTCGTAGGATGCCATTCTATCGGAGCGTTCACAGGGAGAGAAATAAAAACCGACCATACAGACAGCAGACAGGACACTTTCAGCCCGTGGAGCGAACGCCGAAGCACAGTTTGCCACCCTGCTGCCTGCATCTCCAGTCTCGACGCCTCGTCGTCACTCTCGGACAGTTCGTAGGGGGTGACGGCTCTACACAGACCGTACAAGATAGCCTTCCCGTTACGATGCGTTCCGTGACTGTCCGGCCTCCGGTCCGGTTCGGACCTTGGTGACCCACGCCGGCCGAGTCACTGTCGTCTCGCCCGACTTGAACTCGAAAGAGATGTCGAACGTTTTCGGGGCATCGCCTGTCAGCCTGACCAGAGCGAGTTCTGCATACGTCCCCGCGGGCCTCGTCTGGTCCCACGTAACCGTCGCGGAGCGAACGGCAGTCGTGTCACCGACTGTTCGCACTGTCCCCGTAGTCCCGGTGATGTGGTACGGTTCCACTCCTTCGTACCAGCCGTTTTTCGGCTTGTAGACGGTCACGTCTTGAGAGGTGTCGGCTTCCCGCTCGTATCTACTGACATATAGGCTCCTGACAACGACCGACGCCGCTCCCGAGACCTTGTCCGCCAGATCGTTTGTATCCTGTTTGACAATGAACGTGACGCCCCCCTCAGTCTGGTCCTCTTGGAGGAGTTCCCACTCAGTATCGCTCTGGATCTGCT